>NZ_WEKT01000130.1:0-385 GCF_009874545.1 Vibrio eleionomae
ATTAATAATTTATCTAAGTAGAAAACTAATATCTATTGATGGTAAAAATACTTAATGTAAACAGATTGCACTACTGATTCAGTAAGACTTTTGGTATTTACGGCAAAAACAAGGTGTTAAATTTTGTGTTTAATTCGATAATTTTTGTGTTTTAAACACTGACAATGCATTGAAAATAAATAAAAAATAAATCAAAAAACACACTTTTATAACACTTTATAATCTTGTTTAAAGTCTGAACAATTTTTATAATGCTGGATAGTTTTTAGGAGAAAATATTACTTTTCGCTTAATTAGATAAACTAAGAACTATCTATTACTTTATATTTTTACTACAAAACGGTGTGATGTACTCGTACTATTTTTGAGAAAATTTGTGTTTGAT
>NZ_WEKT01000131.1:0-376 GCF_009874545.1 Vibrio eleionomae
GTGATACTCCATTTGTTGATGTTATTTATATACCTAAAAAAGTTAATGAAGGCAAAGGTATTAGTAAGCAAAAATATTTATTATTAACTCAAGAAGCTGTTGATGCTGTTAAAAAAGATAATATATTATGTAGCAATGCTGTTAAAATATCAAATAAAAATAAAAAGATTACTGCTTTATCTAAGTTAGGAATAATGGATCCATTTAATAGTATTGCTCATGAGACATTTTTGCGGTTAGATGATCCAAAACTAGCAGAAAAATATAAGGAATTGTTATTTGTAAAAGTAGACTTAGAAAAAGTTATTATCAAAAAGGAAGATCTCAATTTAGATAAAACCTTTGATGGTTACAATAAATATAATGACTATATAAG
>NZ_WEKT01000132.1:0-365 GCF_009874545.1 Vibrio eleionomae
TAGCCAATAGGTGTTTTGAATGTTACGACGATATTGTCGACAAGTTGTGTAGTGCTTGGAATCGTTTTTGTGCAGACAAAAGCAGAGTCATGTCGCTCTGCTTTAGAGATTGGACCATATTGACCAGTTAATTAGTGAGATTGGTATTAACATAAGATTAGCTGAACCTTTATAAGAAAAGAACTTAAACAAAAATATCAGGCACAAAAAAGCCCCGAACTTTCGTTCAGGGCTTCAAAACTAAGTGGCGGAACGGACGGGATTCGAACCCGCGACCCCCGGCGTGACAGGCCGGTATTCTAACCAGCTGAACTACCGCTCCGCGAAACTGGTTTTTACCGTAAAGTGTCTAACACTCTACCGTT
>NZ_WEKT01000014.1:0-87653 GCF_009874545.1 Vibrio eleionomae
TGTACAAAGTGGACATCGTTTACGTTTTAAACCGGGGACATGGTTTACACCTGTCCCTAGCTTAGTCGAACAATTCTCTTCTGTCTTTCATCCAATAATCCTATTTTCATGAAGGAAAAATAGACTTCACTGACATCATCATTAAGCTGACGAAGCCCAATTGATTCGCCGGTTAAAGCAGAGTGGACGTACACTAATTGACCTTTCCATTTAATTTCCCCGCTATGTCTGACTTTTCTTATTTCTAAGGTCGTAGTTGATTTCATACTTATTGGGAACATAAATCCTTGGTGAATATTCATAATGTTCTGCAGGTCTTGTTCTNCCTAGAGCTTCATGTGATCTCAGGTAGTTATAGTTATCTCTAAATTGATTAAAACTCATCTGTTGCTTTTCTAACGTATGCTGCATCGGGTTCATTGATTCTGCTTTTAATGTACGATGCATACGTTCATGCCTGCTGTTCTGTGTTGGTTTTCCTACTGCGATTCTTTCTGGCGTGATACCCAATTTGATGAACCAAATTGAAAGATAACTTAACCCTGCCAGTGCTTTTGATGCAAAAGGAACACCGTTATCACTTTTAATGACTAGTGGTAATCCAAATTCATGAAAGTGTCTTTCCATTACCGCATGCACGCCTTGGAAACCTGTACTCATAAGACCGTCCACACCAATTAAAAATCGACTGAAATCATCAGTAACAGTTAATGGATAACACCATTGTGAGTTTCCCAATAAAGACTGCCCTTTAAAGTCGATATTCCAAACATCATTTGGTTGAGTCGACTTAGTCAGGTTTGCAGAATAAGGAGTGACAGAACGCTTTATTCGTCTCGGTTTGACTAAACCAGCTTGAGAAAAAATGTGTGCGGTTGTGCTATCTGCTGGGCAATGAAGTCGTGGGTATTTTATCTTGAAGAGATCATTAATTTTTTTCGGTCCCCAATGAGGATGCGACCTTTTTAATGCCAATAACTTGTCTGATATAGCCGGTGGTGTTTGATTAGGNGATGAAGCGGGACGGCGACTTCGCTCATAAAGTCCAGAAGGGCCATATTGAGAATAACGCGCAATCCATTTATCAACAGTNGGACGACTAATAGAATACTTACTTGATAACAATGTCTTAGTGTATCTACCAGATAGCCAGTCGGATATAAATTTGATTTTTAAATCCATAACACAAGTCTCTTTCCAAGCCATAGTTAGTCCTCCTAACTATGAGTTTTAACTTATGTAAACGAAGTCTCCAGATCATTTTGTAAAGTATGTCCCCGGTTTGTACATGCTGTTTGGTTTGGTGGTCATTGATGCATTGGCATTCTCTGCAGCTACCGCAAGTGGCTAACAGGCTCCCGAGATTTTATGTATATAAATGAAATATATAGGTGATAGACCAATATGGAATATCGAAAATTAAAGTGGGCTTGGTGTTTTAAAACAATGAGTTAGGTCTTGTTTCTGCAAGGGGGAACAAGAGTCGATAATGTTTATTGAGCGAGGTCAAAGTAATCCGTAAATGCTGTGCAAGAATGAAGCAATTATTTATTAGTGCGTCTACCTGCATAGAAAATCAAGTCAAGTTTCTCACTGTGCAGTAATTATCGGGAAATACCAGTAAAAATAACGTTAAATGGTGACATTAAGCAGAGATGAACGCGTGCCACTACATAAAAACGAGGGTATCTGAAGACTTCATTTATTCACTCATAAAGAGTTTGGTGTCAGGGTGAAAAGAAAATGAGGCGAATGGATATCGCATACAGTCCATCTTAAATAAAACGGACTGCGGATGTATTTCCCCTTTGTCAGTCTAGTCAGAGGAAATTATGGTCTGTATTACTCTTAACGGAAAACCTTACCAAGTTAAAGCGGAACTGTCGCTACTCCAAGCGGCTCAGAATTGTGGTGTGATGATTCCATGCCTATGTGGCACGGAAGGCATTCATGGTCATTGCGGCCTATGTGATGTTGAAGTATCGGGCCAAGGTGTTGTTCCTGCTTGCGAACTCCATCCTACAGAGGGTATGGTTGTCGTAACCAATAGCCCTCAATTAGAGGCAAGGCGCAAACATATTCTTGAGTCGATTCTCGCGAACCCAGATATCACGTGTAGTTTGCCCCCTTGCCAAATAGCATGCCCAGCGAAAGTGGATGTCCAGCTTTATCTCTCTTTAATCGCCAAAAATGAATTTCATAAAGCGGTTGAAATCATCAAGAATACGTTACCGATGCCTATGTCGATTGGTCGTGTATGTCCTGCTTTCTGTGAGCATGGGTGTCTACGGAATAATGTGGATCAACCACTCGCTATACGACAATTAAAACGCTATGCCGCCGATTATGACATCGCCACGCAAGATACTTACCAACCAGAACGCAAAGTGCTAAAAGACAAACGAGTTGCCATTGTGGGGGCAGGTCCAGGCGGATTAAGCTGCGGCTATTTCTTAGCACGTGAAGGCTATAACGTAGATATTTTTGAATCCATGCCGAAAGCGGGTGGATGGCTACGTTATGGCATTCCAGAATTTCGTTTACCTAAAGCTGTGCTTGATAAAGAAATTGACCTTCTATGCCGTGGTGGTGTTACCCTGCACACTAACCAATCGTTGGGTGACGATTTTACGCTTTCTTCCTTAAGTGCTGATTATGATGCGGTTTGTCTAGCGGTTGGCGCATCACAAGCCAGCGATATGCGTTATAAGGGGAGCAACTTAAAAGGCTGTTTCTTAGGCGTTGATTTCTTGAAAGATAACGTCATGGACCGCAAGTTAGATGTGGGTAAGAAAGTCGCAGTAATCGGCGGCGGTAACACGGCAATGGACTGCGCGAGAACAGCATTGCGTCGTGGTGCTGAGGTGACTCTCATTTATCGCCGTACACGTGATGCCATGCCTGCAGAACCTTATGAAGTGGATGAAGCGGAACATGAGGGCGTGACGTTCCAGTTTCTCACCAATCCCGTGGAGAATATAGCGGATGAAAATGGGCGGGTAACACAAGTTGTCTTGGAGAAAATGCAATTAGGCGCGCCAGATGCCAGTGGTCGCCGCCGACCTGAACCAACCGGCGAAACGATTACTGAAGCGTTTGATACAGTGATTGCGGCGGTATCACAGCAAACCGATACGCGTTTTCTTGAAGGGGAAGATATTCATTTAAATATGAGCCGCTGGAATACGATCAATGTTGACGAAGTGAATATGTTCTCTGGCGTAGGGAATATCTTTGGTATTGGTGATTTTCGCCGCGGACCAGCAACAGCGATAGAAGCTATCGCGGATGCTCGTTCTGCCGCGCAAGGGATAGATGAGTTTCTTGGTGGTGATATGGAACGTTTGTATACTCGTTCGTTCCGTTCTCGTAATGTGCCAAGAACCCAAAATCTAGTCCGTACTGATCATGTTGAACGCTTGAAAGAAAGCTTGAAAAGCATCGCTCAAGGTAATAATCCTCAAGTGAAAGAAGCAAACTATCAGCGTGCGTTGCAGGGAATTTTTCGTGCAAAAATGCCAGAAATAGATATGAATCGACGGTTAAACACTTTTGATGAAGTAGAAACAGGGTTTACGCCTATTCAAGTCAGCGACGAGTCTCAGCGTTGTCTAAGCTGTGGTTGTAAAGAAGGGAATAACTGTAAGTTGCGTCGCTATGCTACCGACTATGATGTACAAGTCTCTTAATCAATTATATACCTAGCTCGACATAGAAAAGCCGCAAATGTGCTTACTTGCGGCTTTTCTTTATGCAGAAGATTAGCGAAATTGCCCTGCTTCTGGAATAAAATCAAACCCTGCTTTGGAGAGTTTTGCCTCTAACGCAGCGCGGTTAATATCGTAGTAGCTTGCTAGTTTGTCCAAGTCTCCATCAAAATCATCTCGTAATTTGGTATTAATGAGACTGAACACTAAGATTGGGTCCATATTTTCAAAGTTGGATAAGTTCATTACTGGTCCTCAAAATCAGAAATAAGCAAGTTTGCTGCGGCAAAAGCCGCTTTGTCACGGGTAGGTTGTGGCAGTGAATCATCGCCAGCTATATCATTGAGTGCTCTAACGGCACATTCAATGGCCTTGGGAATGTAGCCTTGTTCACCACTGCCTATTTGAGCGTAGAGCTCTCGTACTAATGTACAGCAATCATAAACTTGCATGATAGCGCCTTACAAAAATCAATAAATGATAACTGCTCTCAACTATACCTGAGCCATCAGTGAAGACAAGGATAGAACCTTCACGTTGAGATGGCTAGGTGATATTTTCATCGCTCCTAGCGAGATTTAGCTTGGTTGGTCAGTTCTGTTATGAGCTCTTTATCTAACTCAAGCTGATTCGCCAGTTCTGCCAGATAACTTTTTTCCATAAAGTTTTGTTCGTCCGCAACCAGTACGGAGGCTAAATAAACTTCGGCCGCTTGTGCTGGAGAACGCGCTAAAGAAGCGATCTCTACTGGATCAATCGGCTTACTGAGTTCTTCTTCAACTAATGCTTGTACGGAAGCATCTGCGCCTAATTCATCCATGGCTTGATTGATTTTTTCTTGTTCACTGGCATCGATATGCCCATCGGCTTTTGCAGCAGCAATCACAGCCTTGAGGATGATCAGTTCGTGTCGAGGGTTGTGCTCATCAAAAGTAATCGTTGGGTTCGGTATTTTTTGTTTAGCTTGATAGTCGTTGTAAACTTTATAGGCCAGAGCGCCTAAAGCTGCCGCCCCACCAACTTTCAATGCAGTACTCCCCATTTTTTTGGTCTTTTTTGAGCCAAGTAATGCACCAACCAAGCCACCACTGGCTGCGCCTAGACCAAAGGTTTTTAATTGATTTGTATCGGTTTTATGACTGAGTTCAGCCGCTTTTTGCTTTCCTTGTTTAACAAGATCTGAATTGAGTGCCTGATTAAGAAGACTTTTTAAATCCATAGTTCACCTCATGCCATACATGCTATATCAAACAATAGGTTTGATTTAATGTCAGCAATATAGCAATTCGAGCCTGAACCTAGGATTAATGAGGGGGTTAGGTTTGTATGTTAAAAGGCGCAGTTGTGGGGAAGAGATCGGCACAACCAAGTTGGTTGAGGTGCATAAAAAAGGGCCGGAAACTTCCAGCCCTTGATCAGTATGGCGTTAAAAGATTATTACGCCAATTGATCTTTAATGTGCTCAACGATATCAGTCATTGCGATTGGTGTTTTGTCACCAGTGCGACGATTTTTGTATTCGAAGTTTCCTTCGTCCATACTGCGATCGCCAATGACGATAGTGTGAGGTACACCAATCAATTCCATGTCCGAGAACATCACACCTGGGCGTTCTTTACGGTCATCAAACAGCACATCAACACCAAGATCTTTCAGTTCTTGATACAGTTTTTCTGCAGCTTCTTTTACGCGCTCAGATTTGTGCATGTTCATTGGTACGATAGCCACTTGGAATGGCGCGATAGCGTCAGGCCAAATGATGCCGTATTTATCGTTATTTTGCTCGATAGCAGATGCAACCACACGGGAAACACCGATACCGTAACAACCCATTTCTAGGATAACGTTTTTGCCATCAGGACCAAGCACGCCACAGTTCATTTTCTCAGAGTAGTTTTTACCTAGCTGGAAGATGTGACCGACTTCGATGCCACGTTTTAGCATCAGTGTGCCTTTACCGCATGGGCTAGGATCACCTTCTACCACGTTACGTAGGTCTGCTACTTTGCCTAGCTCAACGTCGCGACCCCAGTTAATACCGAAGTAGTGCTTACCGTCGATGTTTGCGCCAGCGCCAAAGTCGCTCATTACTGCGACAGTGCGGTCAACAATCACTGGTAGTTCTAGGCCTACAGGGCCAAGAGAACCTGGGCCTGCACCGATTAGAGCGCGGATTTCTGCTTCTTCAGCCATTTCTAGCGGAGATGCGACTTCTTCTAAGTGCTCAGCTTTGATTTCATTTAATTCATGGTCGCCACGAATCATCAACGCTACGATCGGTGCGTCGATTGCATCAGATGCCTTAACAAACAGAGTTTTCACTGTTTTTTCAACTGGTAGGCCGTGTTGTTCTACCAACTCTGCAATGGTTTTCGCGTTTGGAGTTTCAACTAGCGTCATCTCTTGAGTCGGTGCTGCTGCTTCTGCTGCAGGAGCAACTGCTTCTGCTTTTTCAAGGTTTGCTGCGTAGTCTGACTCAGTTGAGAAGGCGATAAGATCTTCACCGCTTTCTGCTAGCACGTGGAATTCTTGTGAACCATTACCACCGATAGCACCGCTATCTGCTAATACTGGACGGTAATCAAGACCCATACGATCGAACGCATTACAGTAAGCGGTATGCATAGCATCGTAAGATTTTTGTAGGCCTTCTTTGTCAATATCAAAACTGTAGGCATCCATCATGCAGAATTCACGTGCACGCATCACACCAAAACGTGGGCGGCGTTCATCACGGAATTTAGTTTGGATTTGGTACAAGTTCAGCGGAAGTTGTTTGTAAGAACTCACTTCATTACGAACAAGGTGAGTGATCACTTCTTCTGCTGTTGGGCTGAGTACAAAAGGACGAGTGTGACGGTCAGTAAAGCGTAATAGCTCTGGCCCCATCTTTTCAGAACGTCCAGTTTCTTCCCACAGTTCAAACGGCTGCACTACGGGCATTAACGTTTCGATTGCCCCGGCATTGTCGATTTCTTCACGAACAATTGTTTCGACTTTACGCAGTACGCGCAGACCAGTAGGTAGCCAAGTATAAAGACCTGAAGCTAACTTACGGATCATACCTGCACGCAACATAAGCTGGTGGCTTACGATTTCTGCGTCGTTTGGAGTCTCCTTCAGAGTAGAAAGAAGATAATTACTGGTACGCATTTATGGTATCCGTTCATCAAAGTTAAGGGGGATTTATCGTGTTACTAGCGACGATAAATGGGTTATTAGCCGCTAATAATATCAGTCAAATGCTTTTGTCAAAAGGGGTCAATCGCAGTAACTGTTACTAAGTTGTCCTGAACGGTGAATTTCACATTTAAATCGAACAAATTTACTGCATATTCTTTACTGTCAGGTTTGTTTTTCTTATACGCGGGGCGCGGGTCTTGCGCCAGTACTTGTTCAATAACTTGCTGCTCTTGTACACCGTTAGTTCGAGCCAAAATAGACAGCGTTGCTTCGTTACTCCAGGCCACACTGATTGTATTTGGCTGTTGTGAAGCGTAACCGCCGATGGCTTCTGGAATGGAATCCGAGTAGGGAATATATGGTTTGATATCGACAATTGGGGTGTTGTCGACCAAATCGACACTGCCTACTTCGATGTAATATTGATCGCCTTCTTTTATTACCCCTTTAAGTTCGACTGCCGACATACCAATGCCATTGGGGCGGAATGTTGCTCTTGATGCAAGTACTCCAATTCTTTCATTACCACCTAATCGAGGCGGGCGAACGGTTGGCTTCCATCCTGCAGCTAAATTTTGATCAAATAAAAATAAAAGCCATAAATGACTAAATTGTTCAAGTCCACGCACTGCTTCTGCACAGTTAAGTTCATCAACCAAACGGATGCGAGCGGTTGCAGCTGGCACTAAACGCGGCTGACGAGGAACAGCAAATTTCTCTTTGTAAGGGCTTTCAACGAAAGCTATTGGGTGTACTTCGAACATATGACCGATCATCAATATAGTAATGCCGGAAAAAATATCACAATTTTTTTAATAAAGCCCTTGCAATCAATTGAGAGTTGTTGATAATGCTTATCACTTAATATGTTATAACATAACAATTTGAAACACAGATGAGGATACCATGAAAGAAGGCATTCATCCGGAATACCGTAAAGTTGTATTTCACGATACCAGCATTGATCATTACTTTGTTGTGGGTTCTACAGTACAAACTAAAGAAACGATTGAGTATGAAGGTGAAACTTACCCATATGTGACTATTGAGGTGTCTTCTGAATCACACCCATTCTTCACTGGTAAACAACGTGTTGCTCAGCAACAAGGCCGTGTTGCGAAATTCAAAAAACGCTTTGGTCAATTTAGTTAAGAGTGACGTGCTATCCCTTAGTTATCCTTTGATAGTGATGTCGATTTAGCGAATTTGGCATGCGCTTTGGGATAGGACGAATTACTGCTTTTGCTGCGCTGTAAAGAATGCAGAAGAGCGAAGTGTATCTGAAGTTGAAGATAAATTTTGGGCTGTGCAACGCTAGCGCAGCTAAATTTTAGGAGATCACAATGAAAGTCGTAAAATCATTAAAAAGTGCTAAAAATCGTCACCCAGATTGCCAAATCGTAAAACGTCGTGGTCGTATGTACGTTATCTGCAAAACGAATCCACGTTTTAAAGCAGTGCAACGTTAATTCCAATATGACTGCTGACTATGAATCGACTCGAAGACCTGATTCATGATCGGCTTTTTGCAATACTTGTTAATGCCATAACAAGCCCAAAAATAGCCCTACAACAAGATGTTGTAGGGCTATTTTTATGTAAATACGATCTGTTTTAAATTTACAACTTGTGGATTACCGTTTGGCTTTCGCCAGAAAACGATCGAGTTGATTGGCAAATTCTCGACGATCGGTTTGTGACAGGCCTGCAGGTCCCCCTGTTTGAATGCCGCTCGAGCGTAATGTATCCATAAAATCGCGCATGTTTAAACGAGCGCCAATCGTTTCTTTCGTGTAGAGCTCTCCTCGAGGGTTAAGTGCATGAGCACCTTTGGCGAGGACTTCCGCTGCTAACGGAATATCAGCTGTGATAATTAAATCACCAGATTCACAACGTTGCACAATTTCATTATCAGCCACATCAAACCCACTTTGTACTTGTAGGCGGTGGATGTTTTGTCTTTGTGGTAACGGGATTGCATGATTGGCTACGAACGTACAGTCGATACCTGTTCGCTCTGCGGCACGGATTAACGTGTCACGGATAACTTTTGGACACGCGTCTGCATCGACCCAAATATTCATTCTTTGTTTCCTGATAATTGTGCTTCTAATGCGATGACACGTTGGGTTAAGTCTTGGACTTGTTGCTCGAGTTGGGTGATTTTTTCTTCAGCCGTTTTTTCTATTTGCGCCGCAATTTCGACTTTGGGAATTCGGGCTGCGCTTTTCCAAGATTTTATAGCGGAGATAATTGCAGGTATTGGCACTGAACTACTAAGACGAGCTTTTACTAAAGCAACCGTAGGGGGTTTTCCCTGCGCTTCAATACTAGAAAAAATCTGTTTAAGCTCATCGGAGATATCTTTTGTGAGCATAATGGTTCCCTTTGATGTAATTTTGCGGCCAGCGTAGCCAAAACTCTAGCTGTTATTCTAACGGTGAAGCCTCATAATCCCAAATAACTTCGGTAGTTCGTGAGGTGTGCACAGGTTTTTAATATGAGTGAAACGAATGGCTTAGAGCAAAAGAGGTATTTACTTGTAAGAGATCTCTCACATCTGTTGTAAGAAAAATCATTTTTAAATAGGGTAATTTAACTGAATGTTACTTTAACTATATGATTTTATTTGTTTAATATCTAATTAATAAAACTGACACAGTATTTTGTGCTCTGAGTCCATTGTTTTAAATACTCAGAGCGGTAGATTGAACGCGTCGGAAGGATACTGACAAGGATAAATTGCTACGGAACAGTGGCGGCTTTGGGATGAAGCATCGATAACAGGAATTGTCGTAGCAAGGAAGTATTAGGACTCAGTACGGATACTTTCAATCAACATGGATAAGTTGATTGCAGGGATGAGCATGGACACACCTAAGGATTAGCGGAGTACCATCAGGATGATGGCAAGGACACCGCTCAAGGAACAAGTGATGTGCGCGATTCCGGATTGAGGTCGCAGTATGGATGCAAAGGACACCGCTAGGAAGGCGATGGATGGATATGGCAAAGGGCAATGCCGCTATTATGGATGATGCATGGAGCTTTTTTGTGGCCGGACTGCTGCGAGTGAGAATCAAGCCCCGATACTTTTGTGTCGGGGCTTTTCTTGGTTTGTGTTTAGCTAAAGGCAATGGGTATTAGCCCCGTTAACTGCTGGTTTTTTGATCTAGCTGCCTGTCATATGCACTAAGAAAGACGACAATATAAGCACCGATTGATTAAAACAATGATGAAAGCGATAACGCTGTGGTCGGTGACTTCTAATGATGCGACTCCCCAGGTCAGTGGATGACAGGGAGATCGCTCAAACTTAAAGAACATTTGTATCAACAAGGATAGTCCGTGACTATAGTGACACGCAGGACGCTATTAGTGCCCTATACCGACGCATTAGAATCTGAATTTTTAATGCTAAATTGTTGCGCTAAAAACCGAGCGCAAATGAATGGCCCTAAAACCGTTGCTTCTGCTCGACGTTTATTTAAAACGGTATTACACGATCCTGACATGCATTCTATGGCCGTTTTAGATAACTATAACCGTGAATACATGGGGCATGTTGTCATTGAAACTTACCTCAACGGTGACGCGGAGTTATCCTACCTCTTTGATAAAGCGTATTGGGGAAATGGTTATGCTTCGGAAGCCCTTAAAGCTTACTTTCCCCATATTTGTAAACAGTTAGCACTATCAATGGTGGTTGCAAAGGTAAATATTGGGCATGAGCCAAGCATCGCTATCCTAAACAAGCTAGGTTTTAAGCTGCAAGGTAAAGAAGAAAATGAATTCGGTCCTTATTATCGTTTCGAGTGGTATCAACGACCTGTGGTTAAGGAAGATGATGAGGTGGCAAGTGAAATTTTTGGGCTCTGAATCCTTGCATGACTAACTGACCTTGGTAGCAATCGTCTCCAAGGGCGGAAAACTCAAACCAGTAAACGGTATGCCAACGCCACTCTCCTTGTGGCGTTTTTAAATGATGACGACCAAATGAGACGCTCACTAGTTGTAAGTTGAGTTGGTCGCATTGGCGTTTAATGACATGTTTAGCGATTTCTGCCTGACGACGTTGTTGCCAAAATGCGTAAGAGAAAAGGCATACCAGCAGTATCCCCAGCAGATAATCATTCATTCCTAATCTCTCAACCTTTGGTATTACGCTGCAATTCCATCAGCGCCTGTGTGAGCTCTGGTGATGGGCTTGCATGCAATAGTGGCAGGATCACCATTCGCAGTTGAGGGAGCATCACTAAATCAGCGAACAACTGGTTGAATAGGGCTTGATTCCCTGTTTGTGCTAAACGCAGCAAGAAACGTTGTGCTCGGCCGCTATCAGCGAGTACATGCCATGAACGTCCCGCGATACCGATCAAAATTTCCTGATGGCTTAATTGCTCTGAACTTAAAAGTTTATCGACAATGTCTGTCAGATGTTTTTCAGGAGCGCCAGCTAATGCTCTCACTAAGGCGGAAAGTAAAAACAGATCGGGCTTATCACTGACGATCTCTTTATTCGCCATTTCAACGATTCGATCAGCTAATTTTTCAGGAAGATCAATGTGTTCTAACGCACCAAGTAAGGCATAAAGTGGCTGGGTTGGTAAATGCGCGATGGCCTTACGCAGTAATACGCCATTCTGTTCTTGTCCGATATGAGTACAGATATCAGTGATACCTTGTAGCCCAACTGTTTGCCAGTTATCCCATCCTAATCCACCTTTGAAGTAGTGCTGGGCATGCTCATAATATTGACTGCATGGCAGGGCTAAGTGAGAACGAATTAGGCTATGAAAGAGCGCCATTTTATCTTCATGGGGTTTGAAGGTGTATGGGTTGTTAGTCAGTTTTTGTTGCTGTTCTTCACTTAACTCATTCGTGAGCCGAGAGCCCATAGCCTCTAATACATATTGAATAAATTGGGTGACGTGAGATTGCTGTAATAAACCGCGTTCGTCTAATTCAAATTTTAAAAACCAGATCCAAGGTTGATTCGCTTCGTTCCAATAAGCAATGGCAATTTGCGCACTGCGCTGCACCGGATATGGATAAGGTTGAGAACCTTGTTCAACTTGGTGAAATTGTTCATTGGGAATAACTTGGATACGTCGACCGAGGTCGAAAACTTTATAATGATTGCCACTGGTTTGCAGTAGCTGACTTAATGTTGCGATGTTGTCCATGATACTCAATGGTCCGGAATGTCTTATCTAAGGCAATGGTAACCTATACTGAGGTCAGAATAAAATGTTCTCCAGTGATTGCATTTAAAGGTAAATTGAATACTATCGGGCACGATAGAAAAACAAACACCTTAGGACAGGAATGAGTAGATCTGTAGAAAGTTTGGTTACCATGCTAGAAGAGCTGGAATATGAATTACGTCGTATAGGCTTGTGGCAAACCCAAGTACCAAATATGGCGGCACTACAAAGTGAACAGCCATTTGCCCTAGACACGCTAGAGCCTCATGAGTGGTTACAATGGATCTTTATTCCTCAAATGCTTCGTTTGTTAGAACACGATCAGGTTCCGAGTGGTTTTGCGATTACTCCTTATTTTGAGCAGGTGTGGTCTGGTAAATATGAATACCGAGCTATTCTACGGGTATTAACGTGTATCGATGAAGTGGGGCAATAATGTTAGAAATCATTTATCAAGATGAACATTTTGTTGCCGTAAATAAACCGGCAGGAATGTTAGTACATCGCTCATGGTTAGATAAACATGAGACGCAATTTGTGATGCAGACACTGCGAGATCAAATTGGCCAACATGTATTTCCTATTCATCGTTTAGACCGACCAACGTCAGGGGTGCTGCTGTTTGCCTTATCGAGTGAAGTGGCGCGAGATGTTATGCCAATGTTTGCTAATCACGATATTGAGAAAACCTATCATGCGGTCGTTCGAGGTTGGCTAAAAGAAGAAGGGGTGCTTGATTATCCCTTGAAAGAAGAACTGGATAAAATTGCTGATAAACAGGCAAAGCAGGATAAAGAACCGCAAGAAGCCATCACTCACTATCGGCCCATTGCACAAGTGGAGGTTCCACACTCCACTGGGCGTTTCCCGACGACACGCTATGGAATGGTTGAACTCAAACCTAAAACTGGTCGTAAACATCAATTGCGTCGCCACCTAGCCCACCTCAGACATCCGATTGTCGGTGATACTAACCATGGGGAAGGGAGGCATAATCGTTTATATCGTGATCATTATGATTCACATCGCTTGCTATTACACGCTAGCCATATGAGTTTTAAACATCCTTATTCAAAACAAATCATAGAGCTACGAGCTGAGTTTGATGAAGTGTGGCATCGATTGTTTGGTGAATTTGCTTGGGAGCATCCGCACCGTTAATCGATGGACATAGCCCAAAAGCAGAGTTTGATAAGCAAGGAGGAGGCCGTTGAATGTCATTCCCTTGCTACGTTATTGATATCGATACAGAGATAAAAAATGCTCAGCCTTAGCTGAGCACTTTTTGTATTCAATACAACCGAAGTTCTATTTAGCTAGATAATCACGAATGGATTTTTCGATACCAGCGCCATCAAGGTCTAACTCTGCATGCAGCTCTTGCTGAGTTCCCTGGGCAATGAAGCGATCCGGTAAACCAATGTTTAGTACTGGTTTTAGCAGTTTCTCTTGCATCAGAAATTCGTTCACACCAGCACCGGCACCGCCTGCGATAGTATTTTCTTCTACAGTGACCAAAACATCATGTTCAGCAGCTAATTGACGAATTAATGCTTCATCTAATGGTTTTACAAAACGCATATCAGCAACGGTCGCATTTAATGTTTCTGCAGCTTCTAGAGCACTTGGTAAGAAGGTACCAAAGTTAAGAATCGCCACTTTTTCACCACTGCGCACCATGCGGCCTTTACCAATGTCGAGAGCGGTAAATTGAGTCTCAATTTCTGCACCCATACCACTGCCACGAGGGTAGCGTACTGCACAAGGACCTTGATGTTGATGACCGGTATACAGCATCTGACGACATTCATTTTCGTCTGCTGGAGTCATGATAGTCATATTAGGGATACAGCGCATAAAGCTAAGATCGAACGCACCTTGGTGGGTTTGGCCGTCTGCACCCACGAGGCCTGCGCGGTCAATTGCAAACATAACCGGTAAGTTCATGATTGCAACATCATGGATAAGTTGATCATAGCCACGTTGCAAGAACGTCGAATAGATAGCGACGATGGGGTGATAACCACCAATAGCCATCCCTGTCGCTAGCGTCACTGCATGCTGCTCTGCAATAGCCACATCAAAGTATTGTTCTGGGTATTCTTTGGAAAAACGAACCATCCCTGAGCCTTCGCGCATTGCTGGTGTAATAGCAAGCAGTTTTGGATCTTGCGCTGCCATATCACATAAGAAATCGCCAAAAATGTTCGAAAACGTTGGCTGGGTCGATTTACTTTTCGGCAGGCTATCCGTATTTGGGTCAAATTTAGGGACGCCGTGATAACCAATCGGATCTTTCTCGGCTGGTTCGTAACCTTTCCCTTTTTTGGTCATGACATGCAGGAACTGAGCGCCTTTCAAATCGCGCATATTTTTGAGGGTTTTAATCAGTTCTAGAACATCGTGACCATCAACAGGGCCAATATAGTTAAATCCCAGCTCTTCAAATAAAGTGCCCGGTACTACCATACCTTTAAGGTGTTCTTCGGTGCGACGAACAAGCTCTTTGATTGGCGGAATTCCGGAAAGCACCTTCTTACCGCCTTCTCGAATAGACGTATAGAAGTTACCGGATAACAATTGAGCAAGGTGGTTGTTTAATGCGCCAACGTTTTCCGAGATCGACATCTCGTTGTCGTTCAAAATCACTAGCATATCAGGGTTGATACCACCGGCATGGTTCATGGCTTCAAATGCCATACCCGCCGTAATCGCCCCATCACCAATCACGCTAACAACTTTACGTCCTTCACCTTCTTTCTCTGCTGCAACGGCCATACCAAGTGCAGCACTGATAGACGTTGATGAGTGACCCACTGACAGCGTATCGTATTCGCTTTCTTCACGCCAAGGGAAAGGATGTAAACCGCCTTTTTGGCGGATAGTGCCCATCTGTTCGCGACGGCCAGTTAAAATTTTATGCGGGTACGCCTGATGGCCAACATCCCAAATTAACTGATCATTAGGAGTATCGTACACATAGTGAAGTGCCACGGTTAATTCGACGGTGCCTAATCCGGAAGCCAAGTGACCACTGGATTGACTGACTGAATTAAGCAAAAATGTTCGTAGCTCATCGCACAACTGAGGCAGAACCTCCTTTGGCAGGCTACGTAAATCATCCGGAGTGTTAACAAGTGCTAACGTCGGATATTTAGAGATATCTAGAGTCATAGTTATGCGCGCTGATTGTGTTAGTTTTTGCGCTCGATAACGTATCGTGCGAACGCTTCGAGATACTCTGTGTCATAGGGAATTGCTTCTAATGCTTGAAGCGCTTCTTGCAACAGAGTTTGCGCTTTATCTATTGCACCTTCGAGCCCTAAAAGAGCCGGGTAAGTGCTTTTATGTAATTGTTGATCTGAGCCTTGTGGCTTTCCTAGTGTTTGTGTATCACTAATAATGTCGAGGATGTCGTCCTGAACTTGGAAAGCAAGTCCCACTGCGTCAGCATATCGATCAAGTTGAGGGAGAACCTCAAGACCTTTTTCGCCAGCTGCCATCGCACCAAGGCGAATAGCGCAACGCATTAGCGCACCAGTTTTATTGCGGTGGATATGTTCCAATTCTTGTAAACCAACCGAGCGATTCTCTGCCGCTAAATCCAGTGCTTGGCCAAGGCACATACCTTGCGCACCAGACGCTTGAGCTAAGGCCTGAATCATTTTTACTCGATTTTTTTCACCATTTAGGGATAAAGCGCCTTCAGATAAAATGGTGAACGCCAGAGTTTGCAGAGCATCTCCGGTTAAAATGGCTGTCGCTTCATCAAACTTAATATGGCAAGTGGCTTGGCCGCGACGCAATTCGTCATCGTCCATTGCTGGTAAATCATCATGAATCAGAGAGTAAGCATGGATACACTCTATGGCTGACGCTGGTGTATCGAGATCGTCTAACTCACAATTGAGCATTTGACCCGTGATATAAACCAAAAATGGGCGGGCACGTTTCCCTCCCAAAAGCAGTCCATAACGCATTGCCTGAATTAGGCTTTGGTTCTGATCTGGTAAATGGTTTAACCATAAATCAAGCTGTTGATTGTTTCTTTTCTGTAAAGAGGTTAAGGCCTCATTCATAGAGCTCTTTTCATCCATCATCATTCTTGCGAGTCGGCAAAATCACTCAGTGGTGCTTCATCACTATTACTAAGCAGAATACTGACACGTTGCTCTGCTTCATCAAGTTTAGTTTGTCCTGAACGTGCGAGGGCGATGCCTCGTTCAAACTTTTTCAGAGCATCGTCCAGAGGAAGTTCACCATTTTCTAGCTGCTCAACCAGAGTGTCGAGTTCGGTTATGGTTTCTTCAAAGGACATATTTTCCGGTTTTTTACTCGCCATAATGATTTTACCTTGAGAAAGATGCACGAAAGTTACCTTAGGGATTACCTACGGTCAAATTTAACCAAATAATTTTGTCACAAATAAACAAACTCTGTTAGCACTTAACGTGAAAAAATGCCTAAGTTGTTTAAGAGACATAATGATGCAATAGGGTGAATTGCAATATTTGTAAGCGAAAATTAGCTAGAGTGTTTAAAGAGTGACCTATCTGATTGAGTTGCAGAGCATTCTATCATGTTTTCAGGTGACACCGATGCGTAGTTATGCAACGATTTATTGGTTAATCTATTGAGCTTTAACGTTAATACTTAAATTGGCAGCTTATCTTATATGTACGATGCTGTGTGTGAATTTACGATAGAAATGAGATTACTGAACGGTGTTCACAAACCCTTGTTATTAACACGGGCATCAGGTTCATTTATCTATAGTTTTCTTAAAGAGCATCGTAATGTGGCATGAATGGAACTGTACTAAGGGCGAATACATTCTCGTTGAAACAGTCTCTTGAGGTTATTTGGGTATATATTAAATTTAACGTATCGCATGTTTCGGTTATCAAGGTGCGCTTCTATACTGCGTAGCTGATTTTTTGCATAGAATGACGATGTCTTCAAATCAGATTTTTACCTCAGAGTGAATACTTTCTCTTTGAACCCAAATTCTTGGGCTGACTTGGGTAGATAAGGTGAGAAAATCTGCATTTTACATTGCACTATATATAATTAACTCAAGGATTTGATAATCTTGCCGATAACGTTGAGTAAACACTTAAACGCGAATAAACAGTAGCATGAGGAGTGCTTCGTGGATTTAGCAACGCTAATAGGCCTTATTGGTGGCTTGGCTTTCGTAACAATGGCGATGATTTTGGGCGGCAGCATCATGATGTTCGTCGACGTCACCTCGATTTTGATCGTAGTTGGTGGGTCTATCTTCGTTGTTATGATGAAATTTACCATGGGGCAGTTTTTTGGTGCCGCAAAAATTGCGGGCAAAGCTTTCATGTTTAAGGCAGATGAGCCTGAAGATTTAATCGCCAAAGTGGTTGAAATGGCCGATGCTGCTCGTAAAGGGGGGTTCCTTGCCCTTGAAGAAATGGAAATTACCAACTCTTTTATGCAAAAAGGGATTGATTTACTTGTCGATGGCCATGATGCCGATGTCGTTCGAGCCACACTGCAAAAAGATATTGCACTGACCACTGAACGTCATGAAACTGGCGGCAATGTGTTCCGCGCGTTTGGTGATGTAACGCCAGCAATGGGGATGATCGGTACACTCGTAGGTTTGGTGGCAATGCTATCTAACATGGACGACCCTAAATCGATTGGCCCTGCGATGGCAGTCGCCTTGTTAACCACGCTGTATGGTGCTGTGTTGTCTAACATGGTGTTTTTCCCAATTGCGGATAAGTTAGCATTACGTCGTGATCAAGAAACGTTGAATCGTCGTTTGATTATGGATGGAGTGCTGGCTATTCAAGACGGTCAAAATCCTCGAGTTATTGATAGCTACCTGAAAAACTACCTCAATGAAGGTAAACGTGTGTTAGATGTTGATAACGAATAGTGGAATAAGTAGATATGGATGACGAAGAAAAATGTAAATGTCCGCCCCCCGGTTTACCTTTATGGATGGGAACATTTGCGGACTTAATGTCATTGCTGATGTGCTTCTTCGTACTGCTCCTTTCGTTCTCAGAAATGGACGTGCTGAAGTTTAAGCAAATTGCTGGCTCAATGAAATTTGCCTTTGGTGTGCAAAATAAACTGGAAGTGAAAGATATCCCAAAAGGGACCAGTATCATTGCGCAAGAATTCCGTCCAGGTCGTCCAGAACCTACACCTATCGATGTTATTATGCAGCAAACCATCGATATCACTCAGCAAACCCTAGAGTTCCAAGAAGGTGAATCGGATCGTGCTGGTGGTAGTCAGCGTGATGCAGGTAAACTCGATGGGGGACAATCGCCTGAAACTTCAACGGAAATGAACCAGAATACGGAATCGGTTCAACAGCAACAGCAATCTGAAGCGATGTCGGAAGAAGATGTTGATTCAACCGTTGAGAAGATTCGTAAAGCACTTCAGCGAGAAATCGCGGAAGGGGCCATTGAAGTTGAAAATCTTGGCCAACAAATTGTTATCCGCATTAAAGAGAAAGGGGCTTTCCCTGCAAGCTCGGCATTTTTACAGCCGAAATTCCGCCCATTGGTTCGCCAAATTGCTGAGTTAGTCAAAGATGTTCCGGGTAAGATTCGAATTACAGGGCATACCGATAACCAACCGATAGATTCGGAACTGTATCGTTCACTATGGGATCTGTCTGCTCAACGCGCGGTTTCAGTGGCACAGGAAATGGAAAAAGTGAAAGGCTTTAACCATGATCGCTTGCAAGTTCGTGGTTTAGCCGATACCGATCCATTGGTTCCCAATGATACACCTGAACATCGTGCGGAAAACCGTCGGGTTGAAATCAGCATTATGCAAGGTGAACCTCTATATAGTGATGAAGTGCCATCCATTCCCGGAGATGGGGGCGCTGGGCAAAATGCGCCAGCAACACCGAATCAATAATTCTGGTTATTGAACCCTTGTATACAAAGCGAGCTATGGCTCGCTTTGTTATTTTTAGTGAGTAATTTACTTACTCAAGCGCCTTAATCACAGCCATTTAGGCATAAAGCTTTTGACGCTATTCGAGATCGTGTATAATCCCGCCCCCTTAGCGGTGACGCTTGAGTCCTCGATTACTGAAATACTCTGCGTACCTGATGTCTAACTGAGATTGCGAATACACCTATGAAATTTATTGTTAAGCCTCATCCAGAAATTTATGTTAAAAGTGAATCAGTTCGTAAGCGTTTCACTAAGATTCTAGAAAGCAATATTCGCATCATTGTTAAGCGCAGAACGGAGTCTGTTTCGGTATTTAACCGTCGAGATCATATTGAAGTGGCCGCTGAAAGTGATGAATATTTCAACGAAGTATTGGAGATTTTGACCCATACTCCGGGCATTCACCATATCCTTGAAGTGAAACAATCGACTTTTACCGATTTGCATAATATCTACGAACAGGTTCTTGAGCACAGCAAAGATAAAATCGTAAATAAGACCTTTGCGGTACGGGCTAAACGTCGTGGTAAGCACGATTTTACCTCCATTGAACTTGAGCGTTATGTTGGTGGTGGTTTAAACCAAGCGGTAGAAAGTGCGAGTGTTAAACTGAAAAAGCCAGATGTGACTATCAATATTGAAGTTCGCGATGAGCTGTTGAATCAAGTTGATGCCCGTCATAAAGGGTTAGGTGGCTTCCCTCTTGGTACGCAAGAAGATGTATTAAGTTTGATCTCGGGTGGTTTCGACTCAGGTGTATCGAGCTACTTACATATTAAACGCGGTTCAAAAGTTCACTACTGCTTCTTTAATTTAGGTGGGCCTGCTCACGAGATTGGTGTGAAGCAAGTAGCACACTATCTTTGGAATAAATATGGTTCATCTGCCAAAGTGCGCTTTATTGCGATTGACTTTGAACCTGTTGTCGCTGAAATCTTGGAAAAAGTCGATGACGGCCAAATGGGTGTGGTGCTAAAACGCATGTTCATGCGTGCTGCTGGAATGGTGGCTGAAAAGTTCGGCATTCAAGCTTTAGTGACCGGTGAAGCGTTAGGTCAGGTATCGAGCCAAACCTTAACGAACTTACGTCATATCGA
Organism: Vibrio eleionomae; assembly: GCF_009874545.1. Classification (NCBI taxonomy): domain Bacteria; kingdom Pseudomonadati; phylum Pseudomonadota; class Gammaproteobacteria; order Vibrionales; family Vibrionaceae; genus Vibrio; species Vibrio eleionomae. Next base: position 20,161 of record NZ_WEKT01000014.1, read on the forward strand.
TGGCGTAACCGATTCTTTGATTCTTCGCCCACTGATTAACTGGGATAAAGAAGATATCATTAATCTAGCGCGTGATATCGGCACGGAAGATTTTGCGAAAACCATGCCTGAATATTGTGGCGTGATTTCTCGTAAACCAACTGTAAAAGCGGTGAAAGAGAAATTAGAGAAAGAAGAAGCGAAATTTGATTTCGGTATTCTTGATCAAGTGGTTTACGACGCTCGTCAGATGGATATTCGTGATATTGCTAAAGAGAGTGAAGAAGCTGCTCCAGAAGTGGAATTAGTTTCTGCCGTGCAAGATCAAGCCGTCGTTCTTGATATTCGTAGCCCTGATGAGGAAGATGAACAGCCGCTAGAAATTGAGGGTGTTGAAGTTACCCATATCCCATTCTACAAACTGTCGACTAAGTTTGGTGATTTGGATCAGTCTAAAACTTACTTGCTGTATTGCCACCGTGGTGTCATGAGCCGTTTACAAGCGCTGTATCTAAAAGAGCAAGGGTTTGAAAACGTGAAGGTGTATCGCCCTTAATCGATAGAAATAATTCATCTATCACAAAAATTCAAACGTCACTGACATTATGCAGTGGCGTTTTTTTATGTCGGTAAAAGGGTATGTAGTAGGTGAATTATCAATAATGGATTGATAGATTATTGTGATGATTTTAATCTAATCTATTGAAATTTAGATAAAAAAACACCGCCCTGTTAGGCGGTGAAAATAAATTTGACAGACAGGTCAAAAAATAAATACAGGAAGTAAGTTCTGCACAGGGGATAACTGTACAAAACTGGATGGTAGAAACTACCTAACTCGAAATTCGAGTTTGCAAACACAACATCGCAACAAAAACCAATTGATTCAAAAAGAACCAAGCCGTTCAGGTTTTCGTTGCGGGGTGAAATATAGATTTTCTCTGGCTCGTTAGCAACGGACAATTTATAATGTTTCAGATAAGAAAAACTAATCCATGATAGAGCAAGCTAATGTCTAGAAGATTACCGCCACTGAATTCGCTCAAAGTGTTTGAAGCCGCCGCTCGACATTTAAGTTTTACCCGCGCAGCAGAAGAGCTGTTTGTGACTCAAGCGGCAGTGAGTCATCAAATTAAGGCGTTGGAAGAATTCCTTGGTTTAAAACTCTTTCGCCGCCGTAATCGCTCTTTGCTGTTAACAGAAGAAGGGCAAAGTTATTTTTCGGATATTAAAGATATTTTTACCTCTATCGCTGAAGCAACGGACAAGCTATTAGAGCGGTCTGAAAAAGGGGCGTTGACTATCAGTTTGCCACCAAGTTTTGCTATCCAGTGGCTGGTTCCTCGTCTGTCGGATTTTAACCAGCAGGAGCCAGATATTGATGTTCGGATTAAAGCGGTAGATTTAGATGAAGGTTCGTTAACCGATGATGTTGATGTTGCCATTTACTATGGACGTGGAAATTGGCCGGGCTTGCGTTCGGATCTTTTGTATCAAGAATATTTAATTCCTTTGTGTTCACCCACGTTATTACTTGGTAATAAGCCATTGGATAAATTGGCAGATTTAGCTAATCATACCTTGCTCCATGATACCTCTCGTCATTATTGGAAACAGTTTGTGAAAGATAATCACTTAGAAGGGGTAAATGTGAATCATGGCCCCATTTTTAGCCACACGACCATGGTGCTACAGGCGGCAGCTCACGGTCAGGGCATTGCATTAGGTAATAACGTATTGGCTCAGCCTGAGATGGAAGCCGGTCGCTTGATTGCGCCATTTGATGAAATATTGATGACCCCTAATGCTTTCTATGTCGTGTGTGATGAGAAACAAGCCGACATGGCGAGAGTGGCGACTTTTCGCGACTGGATGATTAAAAAAGCCCGCAGTGAGCAAGAGGAGATGTTAGATGAGTAATGAATGGCAAATGAATGGTGAGCCAGAGGCTCCCCTGTTTATATTTGCTCATGGAGCTGGCGCAGGAATGAATCACGAATTCATGGAAAATGTTGCGTTAGGATTAGTCGATAAGGGCATTCGTGTCTTACGGTTCAATTTTCCATATATGATTAAACGCGCTGAAGATGGAAAAAAACGTCCGCCAGATCGTGCACCAAAGTTATTGGCTGCATTTGAAGAGTGGATTGATAAGTTTGCCGATGAGAAGGTGGTTATAGGTGGTAAGTCGATGGGAGGACGTATGGCCTCTCATCTGGCAGAACATCCTAAGGTTGCTGCAATTGCGTGTTTAGGGTTTCCTTTCCATCCTCCGGGAAAGCCGGAGAATTTTAAAGGCGAACATTTAGCGACAATCACTAAACCTTGCCTTATTTTACAAGGTGAGCGAGATACCTTTGGCAAACGTGAGGAGTTCGCCGATTTTTCGTTTAGCGATAAGGTGCATTATGAGTTTCTGCCTGATGGTGACCATAGCTTTAAACCTCGTAAAGCATCGGGTTTTACCGAGCAAGGTAATATTGCACTTGCTGTAGAAAAATTAAGTCAGTTCATTTTTGAGGTGTACGATGCAAGCTAAATCTTTACTCGCGATTGGTGGGATATTTTCAGGATTAGGCGTTGTTTTGGGGGCGTTTGCTGCCCACGGATTGAAGAGCATCGTTACCCCAAAAATGGACGCAGTTTTTCAAGTGGGCGTACATTACCAATTTATTCATGCAGCGGCGATTTTGCTGGTAGGCGTGCTGATGTTATTACCTAACTTTGGTGCCGCGGCGCAAAAAAATTTCAGTCGTGCGGCGATTTGCTTTATCATCGGCATCTTTTGTTTTAGTGGTAGTTTGTATGCCCTTGCCTTAACCGGTGTGAAGTGGATTGGCCCGATTACTCCTTTGGGCGGATTACTGTTTATTCTAGGTTGGGTATTCTTTGTGGTAGCAGCGCTAAAAAGTAATGAGGTGAATTCGTGAAACAAGTCATGCTCTATTGTCGCTCTGGTTTTGAAAAAGAGTGTGCGGGAGAGATTCAAGATAAAGCGACGCAGTTGGAAGTATTTGGTTTCCCGCGGTTAAAAAGTAATAGCGGCTTTGTTTTATTTGAGTGCTACCAAGATGGCGATGCTGAAAAGCTGATTCGCCAAATCGATTTCCAAGCGCTGATTTTTGCTCGTCAAATGTTTGCTGTAGCGGCAGAGTGGCAAGATCTACCAAAAGAAGACCGTATCTCACCTATGTTAGCTGATCTGGCTGATGTAGAGTCTTTACCGCGTTGTGGTGAGCTTCGTATCGAAACACCAGATACGAATGAAGCCAAAGAGTTATTGAAGTTTTGTCGCAAGTTTACTGTGCCACTTCGTCAAGCGATGCGTGGTAAAGGTTTATTGCACAAAACAGAAAGCAATAAAAAGCCAGTTATGCACGTGTGCTTTGTTGCGCCTGGTCATTGCTTTGCAGGTTTCTCTTATCCAGGAAATAACTCGCAGTTCTTTATGGGGATTCCGCGTCTGAAGTTCCCTGCGGATGCACCTAGCCGTTCAACGTTGAAACTGGAAGAAGCATTTCATGTTTTCATTCCTCGTGATGAATGGGAAGAGCGCTTGGCGCCCGGTATGTGGGCGGTCGATTTAGGTGCTTGTCCGGGAGGATGGACTTATCAACTCGTCAAACGTTCGATGTTCGTTCATGCGATTGATAACGGTATGATGGCCGATAGCTTGATGGAAACAGGGCAAGTTCATCACCATATGGTTGATGGGTTTAAATTTGAGCCTCCGCGTAAGAATGTTACTTGGATTGTGTGCGACATGATCGAGAAGCCATCGCGAGTTGCTCAGTTAATGGGAGAATGGCTTATTTCTGGCTGGGCGAAAGAAGCTATCTTTAACCTTAAGTTGCCAATGAAAGGTCGTTACGACGAAGTGTTAGATGATATTGAGAACTTGAAGGTTTTCTTGAAAGAAAATGATGTGAAATTCCGTCTTCAAGCGAAACATCTTTACCATGATCGTGAAGAGATTACGGTTGCGGTACAAGTGTTATCGAATATTTCGCCACACTAATTAAGAATGAATAAAGAAAGGGCGCCGCAGTGACTGAGGCGCTCTTTTTATTTCTACTCGGTGGTTATGCTTGTTCGTTATCCGCTGGGTTAAAACGAATATCTTGCAGGTTAAATCCAAGCTCGATATCGGTTTTAAGCTTTGAAACCTGACGGCAAATACGTGCCATTTCTATATGTTCATCCAACTTTTTACGATATTTTTTTGGGAGTTCTTCACTGGCATAGGCACTTTCGATATCTGGAAATTGGGTTAAGATCTCTTTGGCGGCTTTAGGACCAATTCCCGGTACGCCAGGTACTTGGCTTGAGCTTACCCCGGTTAATCCCCAGTAGTCTGCAAGCTGCTCAGGTTTAACGCCAAATTCATCGGCAATAAACGGGGCATCTAACCAGCGTTGCTGAAAGTAATCTCTGATTTGTAGTGTAGGAGAAAGAATTTGGCAGTAACCTTTATCGGTCGAAATGATGGTCACTTTTTCTTGATGAGCAGCCACTTTTGTCGCTAGTGTCGCAACCAGATCATCAGCCTCATCTCCGCTAGAAAGCAGTGAATCAACGCCTAATTCCCACCATGCATCTTGAATGGACTCCAGTCCTTGTTGTAGTGGTTCAGGCATCGGTTTTCTTCCTGCTTTATACTCGGGTAGGAGCTCCGCGCGCCAACCTCTATCTTGTAAGTGATGATCAAATACCGCAATGATATGGGTAGGATCTGATTCGTTGATGATACGAGTGAGTGTTTTACTGGTGGTATCGATTGTGCGGGCAATATCCGTCGGATCCGTTTGGACCGCGTGATTGCGACGAATAAGGTTGAGAGCATCGATAATAACCAGATGAATAGACATAATAAATAAACAATAAGGGCTGATAAGCCCTTATTGTAATGATATTAAATGGAATTACTACCAGGGATAGTGGTTAGACATCTCAGGTATTATTGCACGATTTTATAGCAGGGTTCGTAGGCACTTCCTCCAGGAAGCTTCATACGATTTTGCGCAACAAAATCTTTGAGTAATGTATCCATTTTTTTCATTAATGATGGTTCTCCATGGATTTCAAATGGGCCATGTTGTTCAATTTCGGCAATCCCTTCGGATTTAACATTACCTGCAACAATGCCAGAAAATGCACGCCGTAAGTTAGCGGCTAACTCCTGCGGGGCCTGGTTAAGGTGCAAGTCCAAATTGGCCATATTTTCATGGGTCGGTTCAAATGGCATTTGGAATTCAGGAGCGATCTTTAATGACCAGTTAAAGCTGTATGCATCTTCCATATCTTTACGATGTTGACGAACCATAGGCATGGATTTTTTCATGATACGAGCTGCTTCTGCGGGATCGCCAATTACAATTTTATACAGTTTTTGGGCATCTTGGCCTAATGTATCGCCAACAAATTGATCGATAGAACGGAAGTAAGCTTCACTCTCTTTCGGCCCTGTCAGTATGATAGGCAATGGTTGTTCTGAATTATCAGGATGCATCATTATACCTAAGATGTAGAGCAACTCTTCAGCAGTGCCCGGCCCCCCAGGGAAGATAATAATGCCATGGCCCAAGCGAACAAAGGCTTCCAGACGTTTTTCAATATCTGGCATGATAATTAATTCATTCACAATCGGGTTTGGTGGCTCAGCCGCAATAATGGATGGTTCGGTTAGGCCGATATAACGTTGGTCGGCATAGCGCTGCTTTGCATGACCGATAGCTGCGCCTTTCATCGGGCCTTCCATCGCACCAGGGCCGCAACCAGTACAAACATTGAGTTTGCGCAATCCGAGCTCGTTGCCCACTTCACGAGTGTACTGGTACTCAATTTCGTTAATAGAATGTCCGCCCCAACATACCACTAGATTTGGAGTTAAGCCTGGAATCAGTGCGCCTGCATTACGTAAAATGGCAAAGACTAAGTTAGTGAGGTAAGTGGTGTCTGAATTATCGGCATTCGGACCACTTTGCAATTGCATATTGACGTAAACAATATCGCGTAGCACAGAAAAAAGGTGCTCTTGAATGCCGGTAATGATTTGACCATCAACAAAAGCATGTTCTGGTGGGTTAACCAGTTCTAGTTTTATGCCTCGTTCGCGGCGCATAACGTTGATGTCGAAGTTTTTATATTTATCAAGCAGCTCTTTTGAGTTATCGGTGTGGCTACCTGAATTAAGAACAGCGAGGCTGCAATTACGGTACAGTTGGTACAGTTCGCTAGTCGCTGTATTTTTAAGTTGTTCTACTTCCAGCTGCGATAACAAATCCATACTGCCTGCAGGGCTGACTTGTGTAATCATACTGGCCTCCTTACTACGAGGAAAATAAAACCACTTCTGTGTTAGCCGCTTTGAGCGCTCAGAAATGGAAGTGGTCGGTTAATTAAAGCTCAATATGTCCAATAAAGAAATGTGACCGTCGGTTACGCCTAAATCTTTGTTGGTTAGAAAGTGGATTAAATATAGCTAATATCACTTATTCAATCACTTAGCTCGTATAGTTAACAATCTAGTGTGCATTTTTAGTGATCGGGAATCGTTCATTTATCAGGATGTGAGAGGGCGCACGTTATTCTTGCTAAATCGCTGGTTTTTTGTACACGGTGTGTTTAGGCGGGGTTATGCGAAAAAACCAGCATTGAATGTGCAAAGTGATTTGAGAGTAGGAGTCTCTTATATCCAAGCTAATTGATTAGAGCCAAAGTTCTTTATTTCTGTTAATGATTTTCCGAGTTGATCGAGCAAAATATCAGGAGTGTCAGCATCTTGGAATGCAGAACATGCAACGCTTACTGTGATTTGTAAACTACGGTCGCGAAACTTAAATGGTAATAACGCGATGTTACGTTGGATTTTTTGTATCAACACAAGTGCTTCTTTATCTGAATGATTGGGCAGAATTAGGCTAAATTCTTCTCCACCGAAGCGTGCTAACACATCGTTTTGTTTCAACTCTTTATTGATGGTACGAGTGATTATTTTTAATGCCTTATCACCCGCACTATAGCCAAAATGTTCATTCACCTGTTTAAAATTATCAATGTCGATTAAGGCAATACGCAGGCTATGTTGATTACGAATCCAGCGGCGATACTCAATTTCTAACTGATCGTTAAATGCATTGCGATTTAATGTATTGGTTAACGGGTCCATTAACAGTCGTTGAGCTTGGTCTGCTAGACGACGACGATATTCTTGCGTGCTATCACTCAACGCTTCTATTTGTCTTTGTGAATATTGAATTTGTTCAACTAACAATTGTTCTCTACGTTGGGCTTGCTCAAGTTGATCGGTTAGGCTGGCCAGCTCGCTTATCAAGGGAGTCATACGAGTTTGTAAAGATGAAAAGTCTTTATCGTTTACTAATGATTGCTGACTGCGGTGTACGACACTTTTCAGACTTTTTTTGAGTGCTTGTCGATGTATCAGATCCGATTGGCTTTGCTGTGCGACTTGTTCGGTTCCGTGGCGCAATTTCTGCAATGATTCATTCGTTTGATCAAGAAAACGTTCCGAGCTTTTCCGTTCACTTTCGGTACCTAATACCACTAATTGAAGTACCTGAAGTGTGAGTTCTAGTAATGCGCTCGCACTCACACCAAGTAGCAATTTGGCACGGATGTCGACTAAAAGATCGCCATATTCCCCTTCAAAATCCAGTTCAGTAATGACATGTTGTAGCTCCTTATTCAGGCTCTTTAGCTGTTCACTACTGGTCTCATATCCCACTATTTCTTGGATAGTGCTTTCACGATTTGAGGTTAGGATCTTAATTGTAATGTCATAAAGATTGAGTAACTGGCATGCTTTTTCTGTATCTGAACTTTGATGAGTTGACGAAAAACTCAGCAAGTTATGCAAGTCACGTTTTATACGTTCTGGGAGGTTAGGAACTCGGAGTAAACAATCACTACTGCGCTTTAGCTGAACCGCTAATTTAGTAGGGGACTCTGTTGTAGAGCTGTACTGCATGACCAAGTTTCCTGAAACAGTTCAAACGGCATACTTGCAAGTCAACGTTAAGACTGCAAGTATGCAAAGAAGAGGATGAGATGGGCGTTGTGCTTACTTAACAATATCTAACGATCGTACGATTTTCGGTGAAAATGTGTGGGGTAAGCCGACTTAATGGGTGGCTTATCTAAGCATCAACTTGAAATCAAAAGAAAAGAAACAACGCTATTCATAAAAGTGATGATATCAAATAATAATGGTTTACGACAAGGAACATCTCCATTATTAGTACGATATACGCTTTGGCGATTTATCCTTCTTTAAGTAATTTTCTTAAGGTCTCTTCATTCTTGTAAGAGGATTGAATTTTCACCAAACCTTGGTTAATCGCATACTTACAGGAGCGTCGAATATTATTGGAAGCAAAACTTGCCGCAGGTGCGTTATCAATCGCTTTGAAATATACCCATTGGCTCGTATCTTCAAGGAGGCTTAAACCGCGCGCCAGATCAGTGGCCATCAGCAAAATATCTAAAAGTTCTTTATCATCAATGGCGGTATAAGCTCGTGGTAAGAATGGGTAATCAGCTACACCAACCCGAATATTGCGATTTAAGTGGCGATGAGGTTCGAATTCATCTATCCATGCTTGAAACTGCTCGAACATCTCTTCTGGTGGACGGTTGCGATCAGTATTGGTTTCAATATAAAGAAGGTTCGAGTCTGAAAAATGATAGATGCGTTGATCATCATTGAGTTTGGATTTTAAAAATGCGCCAAAAGCATGTTCTAATTCTAAACCGACGATATATCCGTGTTGCAGATACATATTGCGCATAAACGGAATATCAATCATGACAAAACGTAGCCGGTCATTGAGCGGTTCGTTAATTAATTCACCAATATGCCACTCTTCAAAACTGCGGCTGCTTTTCTCTAATGATGTAGCCAAACGAGCGTTAAGCATGCGCAAGTTACGTAAGCGCGAGCGTGAATGGGTAAACAGGTTGCTGTTTAGTTCCTCAATCTCATCTTTTTGGCGCTGAATGACATAACCGCGGCGCAGTAGTAACAAGAAAAACAGGGCAGAGGTAATAAAGAGACCAAACGCTATTTTTTGGAACTTACTGTATTCTTGTTTCAGTTTTTTCAGCTGCTGTTCTTGTCCTGCCATATGCAGTGTTTGCTCGACGAACTCTTTCTGCTGACGAAATGCATCTTCACTGATTCGGTTAAGCTTTTCTTGTCTTAACTGAGATAAGTGGTTGTGGTATTTCATATTTTGTAATGCGAGTGCGTATTGCTCTGATTGCTCATAGCCTTGAGACAGTAAAAGGTAAGCTTGTTCTTCCAGCGCTTTGTTACCCAATGCTCGGCTTATTTGTAACCCTTTAATCGCGTATTTGATGACATCATCAGTTTGTTTCTGATGAAACGCCAGACCAGCATTGAGCAAGGCTACTTTTGCTTTTAATAGTGGGATATCACTATAACTTAGGAGCTCTTCAGCACGTTTAAGATATTGGTCGGCTAATGGGTAGTTGTACAACTGCAAATAGGTTGAGGCTAGGGATAGACGTGTTTCGATGACATCGGCAATATCACTGTTGCTGGTTTCATGATCGATCACATTGAAGTAATGAACTAAAGCAAGGTTGAATTTACTTTGCAGAAAGTAGGTGTCTCCCATGCGTTTCAGCACTTTCGCTAACAGCGGTGATTTGTCGTATTTACCATAGAAATCAGCTGCCTGAGAGAGGTGAACTAACGCTTTATCGAGCACTTGTCGTTCGAAAAATAGCCGCCCTAATAGCGCATTGGTTTTGGCTAACATTGCACCCGAATCACTTTCGATTGAATCCCAATACGATTTTAACAATTCGGAAAGCGCTAAATTGTATCTTTCATGGTTTAAGTAATGTTGGCCGACTAATAGGTGATAGTCGATGTTTACACGTGTGGATTTAGCAATGTTTAAATAGGATTTTGCTTGATCAAATAATTTGTCAGCGATGGAAGTTTGGTCAGCTTTAGACGCGACTTCTGCCCGTAACATAGTCAGTTTGTAGTTAACACCAGCGGCGAGTTGGTCAGAGTTTTTGATCTGTTTAAATTGTTTCTCGATCTTATCAATTCGTTCATTGGCATTTGCTGCACTTTCATCATCGAGCCAATGCAGCTTTGCTTGCAACAGTTTGACGTCTAAATGCAGATAGGGAAGTTGATAGTCATGGGTCATTTTTTCCGCATGATCGAGTGTGTCGTATGCTGTGAGGGCATTACCTAAATTAAATTCCGCTTGTGCGAGCAATTGTAATGCGTCAACTGTACTCCCAGGTGTTCTGATTCGTGTATCAGTTTCATCTCTTGCGATGGTATTCGGTGCTTTTTCTGCTTTATCGGTTAAGCGGCGGTTTTGCAAATACTCGCTGGTCAGCTTTTTCGCTTGAGCAGGACTGATATCAATCAATCCTGCGGCTTCATTGAGAGAGGGCGCGGAATAAATGGTCGCGTAGGCTCCACAAGAAAACCATATCAGAAGCAACGTAAAACAAGATTGCCAGCGAGTAAAAGTCATTATGTAATCAGTCCTTTATTGACGAGCTAGACGTTGAGTATTAGCGGGAGTTGCCGTTTCTGTTGAGCGGAATGGGTTGATATCCAGCCCTCCACGACGAGTATAACGAGCATATACCGTCAGTTTGCTTGGCTGACAGAAGCGCATGATATCGGTGAAAATACGTTCTACGCATTGCTCATGAAATTCGTTATGTTCACGAAAAGAAACAATGTAACGCAATAGTGCTTCACGGTCTATTTGCTTGCCGGTGTACTCTATTTCAACACTGCCCCAATCTGGTTGACTGGTAATTAAGCAGTTCGATTTCAATAAATGGCTATGTAATGTTTCGGTGACCGAATCGCCGGCCAATGTTGCGCCTTCTAACAATGAGGCGTCGAATTGATAATCGTTGATCTCAATGTCTTGTTCATCGATGCAATCACCGCGCATGGTGGCGATAGGTTGAGAGGTAAAATGTTCAATAGGCATGATTTCAACAGTAACGCTTTCACCGGCACATGCTGATAAATCATTGATCAAAGTGGTTTGTACTTCGTTCCAATCAGCAAAGCGAGTTTGGTTAAAGCTGTTCAGATATAACTTAAACGACTTAGATTCGATCAGATTCGCACTAGTAGCAGGAATAGCAACGTGCCCAAGCGCAACTTGAGGCAGTCCACGTTGGTTTAACCAAGAAAGCTCATACAATGTCCAAATATCACATCCCTGAAATGGAAGAGACTCACCTAGATGTAGATCATCACGGTTTAGACTCCGCGGGACGGGTTGTAATAGAGTTGCATCGTATTGAGTCGCGTACGCGGTTTTTTTCCCAAGTGTTAGACCAGCTAACTCTTTTGCATCTGAATATTTGCTCATTTTTTACTGTTAATTCGATTAGAATACTGAGAATTTTACGCAATCCCTGCGCGTGTGTCATTAACGAGTAGAGGACAAATAACAATGGAGAAGAATATGTCGTCAGCAGATTCGGCTTTATTTTCGTTGAGCCAACGATTTGTTGAGCTATGCCAACAACAAACTGGCCACTTACCACAAGATAATGATTTGGTAGGTTTACCTTCTCCCTGTATTGAAGAAACCACCGATCATAGCGTGTATTGGTTACCTGTTGTGCGCGACTCTCAGGCTGATTTTTCTAATATAGAAGAGGCAATAGAGCTGACGTTACATCCTGATATTGCTTTGTTTTATGGAAGTCAATATAGCGCAGATATCCCCGCTCAGTGGAATAATAACGCGTTGACTTTGTTGCAAGTATGGAGTGATGAGGATTTCATTCGGTTACAAGAAAACATTCTTGGACATTTAGTCATGCAAAGGCGTTTGAAACAAAAACCGACGGTATTTATTGCTACGACAGATGATGAAATGCAGGTTGTTTCAATCTGTAATATAAGTGGTGAAGTTATTTTAGAAACGTTGGGGAGCAAAGAGCGCCAAATATTAGCGCCAACGCTGGTGGAATTTTTGACCCAAGTAAATCCTGTGGTGTATTGATATGTATGTAGTAGAGCTTGAATTTGAGTGTTTTGACAACACGACCATTAGCGCCGTTGAGAAATCGATTAATGGCTTGATGGAAGCGTTACGCTTTAATGGCCAGATTCTTGGACGTGAATTCCCTGTTGTTATGGGGGAAGGGGAGTTTTTTGTTCGCGTCGTCTGCCCAGAAAAAGAGAGCTTACATCCTCGTAATCACTCCGATTATGTTCATGTCTGCCTTGAACGATTGAATGATGCTTGCTTACTCGCACCAAAAGTTCGTTTATTAGGCCGAGATATGAATTCAGAGCAAGCTGCTGAGAATATGGCTCCCAGTTGGCAAGTGCTATATACCACTTATGTGCATACTTGTTCACCATTGCGTAGCGGTGAAAACTTATTGCCGATCCCTCTTTACCGCAATAAGCCGACGTTTAATGGTGACCATAAGTCTGTTGTGAAATGGCAAACGGAATGGCAGGCGTGTGATGAAATCCAAATGGCGGGCAGTTGCAAGGCAGAGCATGCTGCGCTGCATGAAATCTGTGATGTAGATAGTGACTTGTTTATTCGCGGTTGGGATATTCGTGGGCGCATTGAGTATTTAACTAAGGTGCCAACGTACTACTATCAGTATCGTGTCGGCGGCAAAAGTTTAGCGGAAGAAAAATCACGCCGTTGCCCTAAATGTGGTGGGGAATGGTTGCTTGATGAACCGCTTCATGACATTTTTCATTTCAAATGCGACAAGTGCCGGATTGTTTCTAATATCTCTTGGGATCATTTGAAATAGAGTTCGAGCAAGAGCGAATAGGTTGGCTGAAAGCCAACCTTATTATATCCAAGTAATCTCAAGATGAGGTTTCAGTGAGAATGTATTCGCTCTTGTGCAAGGCATAGATTTGCAGATAGAGTAATTCTACGTTGAAAGGGGATAACCATTCCTTCCGTGATAGAGCTTGACCTCGGTTCGCTGATGATGCACTCACTCCTGCATCTTGAGATCATTTGGGTATAGACTATCTACACTGCCAGTCGAGTTGCTTCGAATGTAAGCGCTCACTTGAAATATAATGTAGATACATTCCCGATGTAACCAGAGTTTCTGGTGCAGGATTCAGCACAACATCATCACCTGATTGCATGTGAGCAATGGCTATGAGCATCGCATTATATTGTTCTTTAAAGTAGCGAGAAATCTCTGCAACAGATATAGGTTCTATCTCTGGTACTTTTAGTGTGTATTGAGTTGCGCCAATATTTGGGCTCAATAACTGGTTTAGTACGCGTGACGCACCTGGGTCTTGCATTGAACGTGCTAATAATTCTGCAGATCGGTTAGTGCTACATTCGATATTTTTGTAGTGTTTATCCAAAAGAGCGGCTTTAGCAGCATCGTTGAAGTAAGCGACAATATGGCATTCGTCTTTCACTTGGTTTGCGATACCCAACGCCGTAGTTAATGTTCGTTCATCATTTTGATCATAGATAATAACCCGATTAGCTGTATTTAAAGCCAAGCGCTGCTGCTCGCTACTATCTGCAAAACTGCTCACGACAGCAAAGTCGACTTCTTTATATTCTTGTAAAGGGTGGAGCATAGTTTCATCTTCAACAGCGAGTATGATGCGGCCATTTTCGCGCTTTTTATCTGCCAAGATGCAATCCACAAGCGTTTTGGTGTGAGGAACATGCCAGCCGATGATAATCACGTGTTGTTGATAGTGAGCGAAATCTTTCATACCTTTTATATTCCTTTCAATAAAATCTCTGATTTGGCTTGATATTTTTGCAAGCACTACACCAAATAATGCAATGCTAACCGGCATTTGATACCACGCTAAAAACTGTTGTCCTGTTGTGGTTATTGGTGAGTAATCACCATAACCAACTGTTGAGCCAGTCACATTCATAAAGTAAAAAAAGCGAGGTATTTGAGTTAGCTCGTTTTCTCCTAATGCATTGAATGTTAACCAGCAGATTCCATAGTGAAAGACTGTCGTAACCAATATTCCTAGCCATGTAACACGCTGTAAATGTAATGCAACGAGTACCGATATGCGTTTGAGTATGTGCATGTATCTATCACCTATTTTTGGTGTTTTTATTGTTCTCTCCCAGAGGTTAATCGAGTCTCAATTGCTATCGTATAACCTAAATTTAGGGAACCTTTGCCAACGTAGCGAAGTGTACATGAAAGTGAAAAAGAGGCTCCACTCCCTTATCGAAGTATCTCCAACATGGTGTACTATTTGGAACACACATCTAGGTTTTACCTGCTACCATTTTTAATTTTAGACGTAGAATTGCCTTAGTTTCGGTTAACGAATATTATCCGAAAAAATATTAAAAAGTGATTTATCACACGTTAACGTCAACGGCTAAAAAGAGAGATATTAATGAATATCGAATTGATCAAGAGTAGCTTGTCTGAAGCTTACCCAACATGGAATATTAGCGACAATGATTCATGTTTAGTTATTACTAATCATGATGGTATTACTGCTTACTTAGCAGTGTCTGGTAGTCAAATAGTTGTAGAAACTCTACTATTTCCAGTGAGTAAAGTTAGCGATAAAACTGCATTGAACACATATATCCTTCAAACGCATAAAATTATTCCATTAACAACAGTTGGTTTATCTGAAGTTGATAGTGAATGGTATTATTCAGCGTTTGGTACTTTATCTTCCCAATCAAAATTAGAAAGTGTCCAGATTGAAGTGGAAACATTATTTAATAATGTTGCTGAGCTGATCGGTATGTATGAAGAGTTTTTAATTTAATTGAGAAGGTAACCACAATGTCTGTATTTAAAAAATTATTTTCTGCCTTTAAAGGCGGTATTAATGATGCTGCTGAATCAGTAGTAGATGCAAATCAATTACGTATTCTAGAACAGGAAATTCGCTAAGTTCGTTCTGCTATTCGTGATGCTGATGAAAGTTTGGTATCAATTATGGCTAAGCGTAAAATAGCGGAGAAGAAAGTTTCTGATATTCAATTAAGCATTACTCAATATGAGCAAAATGCTTTGTCAGCAAGTGAAAAGGGTCACCAAGATCTTGCGCTTGAATGTGCTCAGCGAGTCGTTGAACTTACCCAAGAAAAAGATGTTGAGCAGTCTCAGCTCGATGTTTTTCTGCAAGCAGAAAATAAGCTTCGTACCAACGTATCATCGTCCAAATCTAAATTGAAACAACTAGAACAACAGTTGGATTTAGTCAAAGCGACGGGTCAGGTACAAAAAGCCCAAGCCGCTACAAATGCTTCCGTTTATGGAGCCTCCTCAAAAACCTCAACAGCACTGGATTCATTAAATAGAATCAAGGAATTACAATCACAGAAGCAAGCTGAATTGGAAGCTCAAGAAGAGCTACATGACGCTGAGTCTGGTCAAGATTTAGATAAGAAACTGGCAGATGCCGGTATCAATGGCGAACGTTTGGATGCGCAATCTGAACTTGAGCGAATTCTCGGTAAAAAGTAACCAATGATCTGACAGTTGAGGTATTGTGATGAGCTTTTTTAAAGCCTTATCTGGTCTCTTCTCCGGTGATGATAAACAAGACAAGCAACAGGCAAGTATCCCTGAGGTACTTGGCTTACGTCTTGGTGGTGCAATTGAGCTAGATAGTTTAATGCTCAAACTCAATGAAGAGTTCTATACCTTTACGGGGGCTGCAACCATTCAGTTTATTCAGGCTGTCGGAGTCGTAGAATTAGGTGAAAATACACGTTTAGTTCGTTATTACACTGATGACGAAGGGTATATTCAAATTCTACAAGAAGGTAAAAGTGATGCTGGAGTTATTGAAGTTAGCTTATGGTATTTTTTTGATACGAAAGTCGTGGATTATGAACCGGCTTGGAATGAATTATTACAACAAGAACTTATAAATACATCGGCTCAATTAGATGGTGAGACGTTTAATAAATATTGGCAAGATACAAGGCCGGTATTTATGAAGGAAACGACATATAGGCAAAGTGCTGATTTAAATACGACTGATCAGTTCGCCATGCTTTATTCAAGACCTTTAGCTAATGGGCAACATGAAGAACTATTACTCGTGGCAGAAGAAAGGCTCATTAATAATAATTTTGAACGGTCTTTCGTACGTTCAACAGGTATTCAATTAAAACAAACAGATTTTAAAGCGGTGGCTTAAATGATTGAACTAGCAAGTGAGAAAATGGCAATGGATACATTTATTCATGGCTTAACAAATTTTGGTGCTTATTTCGCTCTATCAATTCTATTTTTAGTGGTTTTTAAAGTTATTTATCTATTTGTTACTCCATACGATGAGTGGAAACTCATTAAAGATAACAAAAATATTGCAGCCGGAATTGCACTCGGTGGCGCAATTATTGGTTATTCAATTGCTATTGCGGGGGCGGCAAGTAACTCTGTGGGGTTAACCGACTTTGCACTTTGGGGGCTAGTCGCTTTAGTTGCTCAAATTTTAGGTTTTACTGTTTTACGTCTGATTGTGATGCCTAAATTGGTTCAACGTATCGAATCTAATGAAGTCGCGGCTGCAACTATTGTTGCTTCTGTCTCTATTGCTATCGGTTTGATGAACTCAGCATGTATGAGTTATTAAGGAGATAGTGATGACAGAGCATAAAATTAAACGCAGCCATAGGACGAGCTTTCCTGCAAAGAAAAAGCAATTGGCCTATTTTGCCATTCCATCCGTCGCTATGGTTGCCCTTACCGGGTGTGGTCCTGAAAAGCCTAAGTTCTCCATTTTTGATGATGAGCAAGCTTGTAAAGATACTAAAGCCGTAAATGCTGCTGAATGTGAAGCGGCTTATCAGAAAGCGGTCAAAGAAGCACAGCGCACGGCGGAGAAATTTTATAAGCAACAAAGTTGTGAAATAAAATATGGCGTAAAAAACTGTATTGCGACTGCTGACGATAAAGGGTTTATGCCTAAAATGTCGTCCTTTATTTATACCCATATTGATAGTGATGAGGTCGCTGAATATTTTGGATTTTCTCCTTACTGGGAACATATTTATGCTCAGCCGCTTTTTTCTGAGGTCAATGAATATCAGCAAGATGCACCAAAGCAATTAGTATTGGCTAATGGTGATGCAATTGGGTTAGACCAAGATACAAAATCACTAAAATATGCACTGCCAAAAGATTACCTTAAACGGTTTCCTACGGTAAAACTGGGAGAAGTTCTGGTCAGCTATAACGGTCAACAAGATGTGGTGTCCGTACAAAAAGATGATCAGCATACTGGCAATATGTTTAATACATTTGCGGCGGGCTATTTAGTTAGCCGAATTATCGATCATCATCGTTATCGTCAGCGCGATCGTGATAATGATTATTACACAACGTCCTCTTCATCTTCTTGGGGAGGAGGAAGCAGTTCCAGTTCTCACTATTCGAAATCAAGTAGTAGCTATAAGTCGAGCTCTTCTTATTCTTCTAAATCTAGTTATTCAACCAGCTCTCGTGGTGGGTGGGGCTCGACATCGTCAAGTCGCTCATCTTGGGGTGGGTAATCGGTCTTTGCAAGAGAGGAATTGAATATGTTTCAAATTGCTACCGCACCAAGATTTGATTGGAAGGAAACAGCTAGGCAGTATGGTTTTGGCTTTCATACCATTGATGGCGAACCTTATTGGACTGAAGATCATTACTATCAATTTAGTTTACAACAGATTGAGAATGATCTTGAAGATCCAACAGAAGAGCTTCATCAAATGAGTTTGAAAGCGGTTGAACGTGTGGTGAATAGCGATGAATTACTCCGTAAGTTTCAAATTCCTGAATTGATGTGGCCTTTAGTTCGCCGTTCATGGCAGCGTCGCGAACCTTCTTTGTATAGCCGGTTGGATTTTGCTTATGATGGAAAATCACCAGCAAAGTTGTTGGAGTTTAATAGTGATACACCTACGTCGGTATTCGAACTTGGCTTATTTAGTTGGGTATGGTTAGAGCAAAAAGTTGATCGGGGTGAAGTGCCTCGCCATGCTGACCAGTTTAATTTGTTGCAAGATCTACTGGTAGCGCGCTTTCGCCAGTTTAAAACAGAACTAAAAGATAATGTGCTGCACTTTTGTTGCTGTAAAGATACAGATGAGGACCGGGGTACGGTTCAGTACTTGCAAGATTGTGCAGAGGAGGCTGGCTTAGAAACTGCATTTGTGTATGTTGAGGATATTGGCATTAGCACTTGTGGCCAGCACTTTACTGATTTAAACGATAAATCGATTGATGCGATGTTCAAACTTTATCCTTGGGAATTTATGTTACGCGAGGAATTTAGTCAGTATCTACATACGGCTGAGGTACAGTGGTTTGAACCTTTATGGAAGTGTATTACTTCGAATAAGGCGTTGTTGCCGTTATTGTGGGACATGTTTCCTAATCATCCTAACCTACTTGAGGCGTATTTTGAGGATGACCCAAGAGCTAAACACATGACTCATTACGTACGAAAGCCGATATTTAGTCGAGAGGGCAGTAATGTTTCGATTCATTTTGGCGATGAAATGGTAGAGGAAGTCGCTGGGCCTTATGGTGAAGAAGGCTATATTGTTCAGGCTTATCATTCGTTACCGAGGTTTAATGAGCATCATGTATTAATCGGCAGCTGGCTGGTGGATGATAAAGCAGCTGGAATTACGATTCGTGAGGATATTGGACGTATCACCAAGGATACCTCATTATTTGTTCCTCACATTATTGGATAATATTGCCTATGACTTCCAATATGCAGGATTCAGAGTTTTATCAATGAGTTTGGATAAGCTTAATCACGAAAAGGAATGGCCATTCCCTATCAACGTGGTATGACTTGGATATTAAAAGACATAAATTAGGTAATAAAAAAGGTTAGCAAGTGCTAACCTTTTTTACTATTTGGCAGAAGCGATTTGGGAAACAACAAGTCGCTTGTGGCACCTTAATTCCTGTCAGGGAAATAGGATTACCAACCTTTAACGATACCGCCAAATGCTTTTTGCGCAGCTTGGTAAACTTCGTCAGTTTGGTAAGCTTTCACAAATGTTTTTACGTTTTTATTGTTCACGTTGTCTTGACGAGCAACGATTAGGTTCACATATGGTGAATCTTTGTCTTCAACGAAAATACCATCTTTGTTCGGTGTTAGGTTGATAGAACTTGCAAACGTGTTGTTGATGATTGCTACAGTTACATCGTCTAATGAACGAGGAAGTTGTGACGCGTCTAGCTCAACAATTTCAAGGTTTTTAGGGTTTGATACGATATCACGAGTAGTCGCGTTAAGATCTGCGCCATCGCGTAGCTTGATCAGACCTTGTTTTTCTAGCAGCATTAAAGAACGACCTAGGTTGGTTGGATCGTTAGGTACTGCAATACGGTCACCGTCTTTGATTTCAGAAACAGATTTGATTTTGTTTGAGTAACCAGCAATTGGATAAACAAATGTGTTACCTGCAATCGCTAGTTTATAACCACGGCTTTCCATTTGTTGATCTAGGTATGGTTTGTGTTGGAATGCATTCGCATCAATTGAACCATCGGCTAGAGCCGCATTAGGTGTTACGTAGTCGGTAAAAGTAACCAGTTCAACATCTAAGTTGTATTTTTCTTTGGCGATTTTCTTCGCTACTTCAGCAACTTGTGCTTCAGCACCCGCGATAACCCCAACTTTAATTTTGTTTTGGTCTGCTGTTTTGTCGCCACAACCGGATAGCACAAGTGTAGATGCTACTGCTGCGACTGCTAATAAAGCTTTAACGCTAAATTTCATTCCTGTTCTCCTGTTAAGATTTTTATTTTTAACTTTATACTTATTTTATACCTGAGCATGAGTCATGCTCAGGCTTTTTAATATTATCGATGATCTACTCGGTGTACTAAGGCATCACCGATTGACTGAATGATTTGCACTAAGATAATCAATAGCACCACAGTCACCGCCATAATAACTACATCGTAACGGTAGAAACCGTAGCGAATTGCAACGTCACCAAGGCCACCGCCGCCCACTGTTCCCGCCATTGCTGAATAGCTCACTAATGTGACTAGCGTTACAGTTACGGTGTTAACAATTGTCGGTAGTGCTTCAGGGATCAGTACCTTACGAATAATTTGAAGTGGGCTTGCTCCCATTGATTGTGCCGCTTCAATCAGACCTGCGGGTACTTCCATCATTGCCCCTTCAATTAAGCGAGCAACAAATGGAATTGCACCGATGGTCAGAGGGACAATCGCTGCGGTGGTGCCGATAAAGGTACCGACAACCATTTTAGTGACAGGAATAATCGCTACCATTAAAACCAAGAATGGCACTGAGCGACCAATGTTTACAATTGCGCCTAACACGTTGTTTAGTGCAGGGTTAGAAAGTAGACCACCCTTTTTAGTCGTGTGTAAAACGACACCAAGTGGAATGCCAACAGCAAAGCCAACAATCCCTGATACCGCTACCATATAAATTGTTTGCCATGTTGCTTTTAAAATCAGGTCACTGTTGAGTGATACCCATGATGCTAGTTCATGAAACATAACCAAGTACCTCAACTTTTACTTTGTTGTCGCGAATGTATTGAATAGCAGCTTGGGTGTCAGCCGGCTGGCCAAGAATTTCTGCTACCATCATGCCGAATTTAACCCCGCCTGCGTAATCTAAATCTGAGTTTAGAATGCTGACATCAATATTAAATTCGCGAGATACTTGTGAGACGACTGGCGCGTCAACACTTGCGCCGGTGAACTCAAGTCGAACCAATGGGTGTGTTCCTTCAACTTGTTGTTCTTTCAAGCGGTTTTCATAATCTTCTGGAATAGAAAGATCCAGTGTCGAGCGAATGAATTCGTGTGCAAGTTCTGTTTTCGGATATGCAAAGATATCGCCTACAGTGCCTTTTTCTACCAATTCACCACCACCGATGATTGCCACTTCGTGACAGATGCTTTTAACCACATCCATTTCGTGTGTGATCAAGAGCATCGTAATATTAAGGCGGCGGTTAATTTCTTTTAATAGTTCTAAAATTGATTGAGTGGTTGCAGGGTCTAGCGCACTGGTTGCTTCATCACAAAGTAAAACTTTAGGATCTGAGGCCAGTGCACGTGCAATCGCCACACGCTGTTTTTGACCACCACTTAAATTCGCAGGGTAGGTATCTTTTTTATCCGCCAAACCGACAAGATCAAGCAACTGAGAGACTTTCTCTTGGATGTGGTTGTCATCTTTTCCTGCAAGCTCAAGAGGTAATGCAATATTAGCAAATACGGTACGAGAAGCGAGTAGGTTGAAGTGTTGGAATATCATGCCGATATTGCGACGAGCGTGTGAAAGCTCTTTTGATGATAGCTGAGTTAAATCTGTACCATCTACGACAACAGAACCAGAGGTTGGACGCTCTAGCATATTCACACAACGGATCAGTGTACTTTTCCCTGCACCTGAAGAGCCGATTACACCAAAGATAGTGCCTTGTGGTATTTGAAGGTCAATATTCTTAAGAGCATGAATTTCCTTTTCACCCTGGTAGAATACCTTGTTGACATTAGTTATTTGAATCATTCGAAAACCTGTGCAGGGAAATACTTAAGTTACCCCATTTTTTCTGTAGTCTTTTCGACCCACAGAGTAATGTATTTGTGACTTCTATTATGGATGATGATGCTATGGTTTCTGACCTTTCAAGTCAATAGATATTTTTACGTCTAGACGTCTAAATAGTGAAAATGTCAGAACTGAATGGAATGAGATATTGATGAAAGCAATAAGTCATCTTTATAACCCCAAATAACCTTGATATGCAGGATTCAAAGCTCAATCAACGGATATAGATCAAGCCCTATCACGGAAGGAATGAGCATTGTGTTTTCGTGTGATTGTCTACCTCAAGATTCCAATATCATCCTCGTGTAGGAATAGTTTTATCGTTTAAGAATGACTATGAATTATCTAACATTGGATTTTTTGATGCTATTCTGAAATCTGTATCTTGATGCTACTTGAGTATAGAATACCTCTATTCACATGCATTCATCTCTATTCGTTATCTCAGCGCTGGCGCTTGAGATTAATCGGTAGTTTAACACAGCTCGTAAGTGAGAGTAATTTTGGCTAAACCAGCGGTATTTTTGGACCGTGATGGCGTGATTAACGTCGATCATGGTTACGTACATGATGAACACGATTTTGAGTTTATCGATGGAGTTTTTGAAGCTACAAAAGCTTTGCAAGATATGGGCTACCTTCTTGTGTTAGTGACTAATCAGGCAGGTATTGCACGTGGATTGTATAGTGAAGATCGCTTTCTTTCACTGACGCAGTGGATGGATTGGAACTTCGAAGATCATGGTGTCGAGTTTGATGGTATCTATTATTGTCCACATCATCCTGAACATGGGATTGGAGAGTATAAGCAAGATTGTGATTGTCGGAAACCAAAACCAGGCATGTTTATTGATGCGCGTAATTTCCTAAAAATAGACATGGAAAACTCGGTTATGGTTGGTGATAAAGCTGAAGATTTGATGGCAGCAGAAGCGGCAGGAGTCGGAACTAAAATTTTAGTTCGTACCGGAAAGCCTGTGACTGAGAAAGGTGAAGCGCTGGCATCGATAGTATTGGATAGTATTGCGGATGTGCCTGCGTATTTGAAAAAATAGCCATGACGTACGTCATCATTATAAAAAGGTTGCGAATGCAGCCTTTTTTGTTGGCTATGTATGGGCAAATAAATCACTGTTATAAGTTAAGTGCGAAAATGCAAAAAGCCAGCTCAATGAGCTGGCTTTCTAATATGGTGGAGGGGGACGGATTCGAACCATCGAAGGCGGAGCCGGCAGATTTACAGTCTGCTCCCTTTGGCCACTCGGGAACCCCTCCAGGGGATTTTTATACTTAATTGAGGTTTTCCCAACACNTTCAATCAAGTGTTTCTCATAAGAGAAGAATATGGTGGAGGGGGACGGATTCGAACCATCGAAGGCGGAGCCGGCAGATTTACAGTCTGCTCCCTTTGGCCACTCGGGAACCCCTCCAGGGTATTTTTATACTTAAGTGATGTTTTCCCAACTCATCCCTCAAGTGCGGAGCGCATCATAGCAAACTCTTTGAAGCTGTAAACCCTTTTTTTATGATTTTGAATTGAATGCTGGCTTTTTGGGCAAAGATGCCAGTTATTCGCCATTTTTATGGTTTTTTATCTCCAAGAGTTTGTTTTGTCGAAGATTGAAGTCAACTGGCTCTAATGAGGTTATTGGGTTATACGCAAGTAACCTCAAGATGCTGTTTCAGCGAGATGTATTTGCTCTTAGCGGTAATTAACGGTGTAGCGGGTGGGTTTATGGTTCATTGCGAGAACGCTATTGACAACAATTGCGCCAAATACAGAGAGTACAAGTAACCAGACAGGAACATAGAAGTATGAAATGAGTAATATTGAACAGTCAATAAACACCTGTGTTTTACCCACTGAAATGCCCCATTTGTCCTGAATCGCCAAACACATCACATTAAATCCACCTAGACTTGAACGATGGCGAAATAAAATCAACATGCCAATCCCCATTAGTAACCCACCAGCAAATGCACAATAAACATCATTGATTTGATCAAGATGAATAATATGGTGAAGTTGGTCTGTAAAAATTGACACTAATGCGCCGGATACCACGCTATTGATGGCGAATGCTTTACCAAAACGTTTCCACGCTAAAAAGTAAAAAGGCACATTTGTGACAAAATACAATGTGCCGAAACTGATAGGGATAAGTTTTGCCAACAGCAAAGATAAGCCAGCGGTGCCGCCTGTGAGTAAATGGGCGGCTTGAAGAAAGAAAACGCCTTGCGCTGTGATTATCGAGCCTGTAAGCATTGCTATAGCGTCTTCTTTAAGTGTGTGTTTTTCCATAAATGTGTTGTAGTCCTGCAGTGGCTCTGTGTGATCACACAGTAAAAATCTGAGATTTGATGAGATAAGAGGCGATACTAATAAAAAGATACTTTTTCCGGTAGATAGTGAGGGGAAATTAAGGTACATCTATGTAACGGCCAATTTACAGGGCGTAAAGTGGTAAGTTGACAGTCAGAAGAGACACAAAGAAGAAGGTGCACGGTATTGAGTGAGCCCTTGCTGATTAATGTTGATAGTAAGCCTTTCTGCCTATTTACAAGGTTTATGAAACGATTTGTCACTCATTATGAAAAAACTGCATAATAAATTGTGTAAATTGTGCTTTATGATGAAGATCAATTTATGTAAAATGCGCGCCATTACGGTGACGAAAACGTTTGCGTTTAGTCGTTGTGCGGTTTTTTCCCTAAAATTTCAGTTAATCTGAGTCAGGAGATACAGATGCTTAAGCGTGATATGAACATCGCTGATTACGATCCGGAGCTATACGCTGCCATCCAGGAAGAAACTCTTCGTCAGGAAGAACACATTGAACTTATTGCTTCTGAAAACTACACAAGTCCACGTGTAATGGAAGCACAAGGCTCTCAGCTAACTAACAAGTACGCAGAGGGTTACCCTGGCAAGCGTTACTACGGCGGTTGTGAGTATGTTGATAAAGCAGAAGCATTGGCTATTGACCGTGCTTGTAAACTGTTCGGTTGTGAATACGCAAACGTACAGCCACACTCAGGTTCTCAAGCAAACAGCGCAGTGTATATGGCGTTGTTGAACCCTGGCGACACCGTTCTAGGCATGAGCCTAGCACACGGTGGTCACTTAACTCACGGTTCACCAGTTAACTTTTCTGGCAAACACTACAATGTGATTCCTTACGGCATCGATTCTGATGGTCAAATCGACTACGATGAAATGGAAGCGCTAGCACTACAACACAAACCTAAGATGATTATTGGTGGTTTCTCTGCTTATTCTCAAGTTGTAGATTGGAAACGCATGCGTGAAATCGCAGACAAAGTAGATGCTTACCTGTTTGTTGATATGGCACACGTTGCCGGCCTAATTGCTGCTGGTGTATACCCAAGCCCAATTCCATTTGCTGACGTTGTAACAACGACAACTCACAAAACATTGGCAGGTCCTCGTGGTGGTCTTATCCTTTCTAACGCAGGTGAAGATCTGTACAAGAAACTAAATTCTGCAGTGTTCCCTGGTGGTCAAGGTGGTCCTTTGATGCACGTTATCGCTGCAAAAGCGGTTGCTTTCAAAGAAGCAATGGAGCCAGAATTTAAAGCCTATCAAGAACGTGTTGTAGAAAACGCTAAAGCGATGGTTGCTCAATTCCAAGAGCGTGGCTACAAAATCGTATCTAACAGTACTGAAAACCACCTGTTCCTTGTTGATCTGATCGATAAAGACATCACTGGTAAAGAGGCTGATGCGGCTCTTGGCGCTGCTAACATTACAGTTAACAAAAACTCTGTACCAAACGATCCACGTAGCCCATTCGTAACGTCTGGTATTCGCGTTGGTACTCCATCAATTACTCGTCGCGGCTTCAATGCTGAAGATGCAAAAGAGTTAGCAAACTGGATGTGTGATGTACTTGATAGCATCAATGATCAATCTGTTATTGATGCAACAAAACAGAAAGTTTTAGAAATCTGTAAACGTCTTCCTGTTTACGCTTAATTTCTATACTTAAGTTATAAAACAAAGGGCCCGCATTAATATGCGGGCCCTTTTTGTCTGTTTGTAAGCGATTAACTGTAGTGTTGCTCTATGTTATTTTGCAACACTAAGCAATGCACCTGATTTACATTGGAACATATAGTAGTTACTGCTTTCAGAAAATTTTCCAAGCCCTTCGCCAGAACAATAATCCGCGTTGATATCACGCATGGTATCAAGAGTTTGTTCGCTTTGAAGTGAGAACTTAGATCCATCAGCACACACGATACGAACTCGGCCGTCATCACTAACTGAATAGATTTTGACGTCAGTATTACAGAGCTCGAACGACGCTTCTTGGAAGTTATCTCGTTGCTCGTTCGATGCACATCCCGCCAACACTCCTGTAATAATTAGAGCCAAGAGTCCAAATTTATTCATGATGAAATCCTTTACGTTGTTACGTGTACCGAACCGATGATAAGAAATCATCGTTGCTCCTATGATTTTTACCCGGTCGCGGTTAATTAATATCTACATTTTAGTATAAGCCAACGCCAGCGTATAAAACTTGTTCGAGAGCTGCAAGTAGTGAATGCCGATAAATGAAAAAAGCCGATATGGATTCCATATCGGCTTTAGTACTCAGGAGTATGAATTATTTAACTTCCATACCTTGAGCTTGGAGATCTGCATGGTAAGAAGAACGTACGAACGGGCCGCAAGCTGCATGAGTGAAGCCTAACTCTAATGCAACTTCTTTGAGTTCTTCGAATTCTTCTGGTGGCACATAGCGAGCCACTGGTAGATGGTGGCGACTTGGTGCTAGATATTGACCGAGAGTCAGCATTGTCACGCCATGAGAGCGTAGATCTTTGAGTACTTCAATGATTTCTTCTTTGGTTTCGCCCAGCCCCATCATCAAACCTGATTTAGTTGGAATGTCTGGATGCTGTTCTTTGAATTTACGTAGAAGTTCTAGTGACCATTTATAGTTTGCACCTGGACGAGCCTTACGATATAGACGTGGGGCAGTTTCTAAGTTGTGGTTGAATACATCTGGCGGATTGTCTTTCATTAACTCAAGCGCAGTATCCATACGACCACGAAAATCAGGTACGAGTGTCTCAATACGAATTTCTGGGTTAAGAGCGCGAATTTCACGGTTACAGTCTGCAAAGTGTTGTGCGCCACCATCACGAAGGTCATCGCGGTCAACAGAGGTGATCACCACATACTTCAACTTCATATCTTTGATGGTTTGTGCCAATTTTTGTGGTTCATTAGCTTCTGGTGCAACAGGGCGACCATGGGCAACGTCACAGAACGGACAACGACGGGTACAGATAGCACCTAAAATCATGAAGGTAGCAGTACCATGATTAAAACATTCGGCGAGGTTAGGGCAAGAGGCTTCTTCACAAACAGAGTGAAGGTTGTTCTTGCGCATCGCTGATTTTATGTCTTTGATACGTTGACTATCAGAAGGCAGCTTGATTTTCATCCACTCAGGTTTACGTAGAACCTCAGTTTGTTCTTCAGGCATGTTCTTAACTGGAATCAGTGCCATTTTGTCGGCATCGCGGTATTTAACACCACGTTCCATCTGAATTGGTTTACTCATGATTATAGGCTTCTGTGCTGATTTCGACTTTCTCGTAGCCTAGCAGGCTAACAAGTTCTTTGACTAGTATATGCTCGACATGTTCAATGTCGGTTGGTCCCTTTAAATCGCTCACTTGAACCATTTCCATTCCCGCATAGCCACATGGGTTAATACGTAGAAACGGCGATAAATCCATATTGACGTTGAGTGCCAACCCATGGAAAGAACAGCCTTTACGAATACGTAGGCCGAGTGAACAAATTTTTCTCCCGTCGACGTAAACGCCAGGAGCATCAGGTTTCGCTGCTGAGTCAATCTGATAGTGTTTAAGCGTGTTGATCACGAGTGTTTCTATATCGGTGACTAATTCGCGAACCCCAAGTTTTTTACGACGTAGGTTAATTAAAAAGTAGACGACGAGTTGACCGGGGCCATGGTAGGTGACTTGTCCGCCGCGATCACTCTGAACAACGGGAATATCCCCCGTATTCAATAAGTGTTCAGGTTTTCCCGCTTGGCCTTGGGTGAATACAGGGTTGTGCTCCACTAGCCAGATTTCATCCCGGGTTTCTGAATCGCGTTGATCAGTAAAGTCATGCATTGCTTGCCAGACCGGTTGGTAATCCCGGCGGCCTAAATGCCTGACGACCAGTTCACTGTCCATTATTACGTCCATCGGTCTTATATAAAGTTTTTGGATTATAAACTTCTTAGATGCTTTGAACTACTTTTTATAGCGTTTTTTTTAACACTTGTGAAACGTGTTGTTTTTAACTATCTGATAAAAAAGGGAAAAGCAGCTTTCGCTGCTTTAAAAAAAAGTTTACTCATTTCAAATAAAATTGAAAATGATTGGGCGTTTATAGTACTAAGCGTACGATTTCGATATCGCCTAACTCTTTATAAAGGGTTTCTACTTGCTCGATAGATGTTGCTGTAATCGTTACCGAAATTGAATGGTAGTTACCTTTGCCGCTTGGCTTTACTCGAGGGCTGTAGTCACCTGGAGCATGGCGTTGAATGACTTCTAATACCAGTTCAGGTAGTTCTGGTTTCGCATGGCCCATGACTTTGTATGTAAATGAGCAAGGGAACTCGAGAAGGTCTTTCAATTTTGCATCAGAGTTGAGTGTCAACATAAGGAAACTCCAAGGTTTACTAATAATAGAAGCGGTGCAGAATAGTACAGCCAATTGATGTGGATCTCAAGTCAACAAAAAAGCCGCGTTAGCGGCTTTTTTAAAGACGATGAGAGCCTTTAGAATAAGCCTTTGAACAATAGAACAATGTAGTCCCAAAGACGGCTGAAAATGCCACCTTGGTTAACATCTTCTAAAGCCATTAAAGGATATTGAGCAACATCTTTACCATCAACTTGGTAGAAGAGTTTACCTACTACGTCACCTTTTTTGATTGGCGCTTTTAGCTGTTTATCCAGCACAAAGTTTGCCGTCAGATCTTTAGCTTGTCCGCGAGGTAAAGTGACATAAGTATCTTCATTGACACCTAGAGCAACTTTGTCTTTATCGCCCATCCAGATGCGTTCTTTAACAAATGTTTGGCCTTTCTTATGTGGCTCAACAGTCTCAAAGAAACGGAAGCCGTATCCTAGTAGTTTTTTACTTTCTGCTTTACGTGCATTAGAGCTCTTTGTACCCATTACAACAGAAATAAGGCGCATTTTACCTTCGTACGCTGATGTCACCAGGTTGTAGCCTGCATGGCTAGTGTGGCCTGTTTTGATGCCATCGACGTTCATACTTTTATCCCACAGTAGGCCGTTACGGTTGTACTGTGTGATACCGTTGTAGGTAAATTTCTTATCTGAGTAGATTTTATACTCTTCAGGAACGTCACGAATTAACGCTTGCGCAAGTACTGCTAAATCGTGTGGTGTAGTGTACAAGTTAGGGTTATCAAGCCCGTGTACGTTAGCATAATGAGTGTCTTTCATGCCTAGCGTATTCGCCCAAGCATTCATAAGATCGACAAATGCATCGGTAGAGCCAGCGATGTGTTCTGCCATAGCCACACAAGCATCGTTACCTGAATCAATAATAATGCCTTTGTTTAGTTCTCCCACTTTTACAGTGGTACCAACTTCGATAAACATTTTTGAAGATTCTGGGAAGTTTTTCGCCCAAGCATTGCGACTGATGACAACGTCGTCATCACGGCTAATGTTACCGCGCTTAATCTCTTGACCGATAACGTAGCTCGTCATCATTTTTGTCAAACTAGCTGGCGGTAGTTTCTCGTTCATGTTTTTTTGAGCAAGAATTTTACCGGAATGGTAATCCATCAAAATGTAGCCATTTGCTGCAATTTGAGGTGCATCTGGTACAACAACTGGAGAGGCAGCCACTGCTGAACCCGAGAAACTTGCTGATAGCGCAACAGAAGACGCTAAAACAGTATTTAAAATCGCTTTTTTCATGGTGAGTTTGACTTTTTTACTTAATTATCCGTTATCTTATCAGAAATGATGCCTTAAAACAGACCCTGTCACTTCTGATCCGATCCAGTGTATCAATGCGAATGGATGTGCTTTCTAACGAATGCTGTCTCATAGCCGAGAGATTTTACTCGTTCAAGGCTTTGTTGCGTCAGAGTATAGTCAACAAACGGACCTAAAAAGACACGGTGGTTACTTTCTTTGCTATCAACAAAAGTACGCACTGATAAGCTTTGACTTAGTTTTTGCGCTAAAGTTCGCGCATTTTTTTCATTTTGTGTCGATGCCACTTGTACGTAGTACTTATGGCCTGCATCTGATGGTTCTTTACTCTTTGATTTTCCTGGAGTAATGACCTCAATTTTTACATTGGCTGTACCTGTTTGCAGCACACCTAATTTATAAGCTGCCGCATAACTTAAATCAATAATCCGCCCTGTATGGAATGGTCCCCGATCATTGACCCGAACAATAGCCGTTTTGTCGTTATCGGTATTGGTCACTTTCACATAGCTTGGTAAAGGCAGTGTTTTGTGGGCTGCTGTCATCGAATACATATCGTAAATTTCACCATTCGACGTTAAATGTCCGTGGAATTTTTTACCGTACCAAGATGCTTTGCCTGTTTCAGTATACCCTTCAGTATTTTTTATAATATGGTAAGTTTTACCACCAAGTGTATAGTCCTTATTACCACCAAGACTATAAGGCTCATTTTGTGGATGAGCATCCTCCACATGATCTACAGAGATGGGCGCATTTGGCGCCACATCATTATCAATCGAGTATCGTCCAGACGAACTACAGCCGGCCAGTAGCAAAGCTAACATGGCCGAGAATGGCAACAGTAACTTTGTCATTTAGTTCGCCTTTGAAAATGCTTTTCTGTGAGTGTGTATTGACATTAAAATCCCAAATCCTGCAAGTAGTGTCACCATAGAGGTACCACCATAGCTGATTAATGGCAGAGGAACGCCAACAACAGGTAAAATTCCACTCACCATGCCAATATTAACAAACACATAAACAAAAAAGCTTAACGTTATGCTCCCTGCCATCATACGACCAAATGCAGTTTGTGAGTTGGTAGCTAAATATAATCCGCGTCCAATCACAAATAGATAAACAGAAAGTAATACCAACACACCAATCAGTCCCCATTCTTCTGCAATCACTGCGAAAATGAAGTCAGTATGTCTCTCTGGTAAAAATTCTAGTTGAGATTGCGTGCCATGCAACCATCCTTTTCCAAGTAACCCGCCAGAACCAATCGCAATTTTACTTTGAATAATGTGATAGCCCGCACCTAACGGATCGGACTCTGGATTAAATAATGTCCTAACTCGCGTTTTTTGGTAATCGTGCATCAGGAAAAACCACAGCACAGGGATAAAGGCGCCGACAGCAACACAAGCCGCGATAATGTATTTCCAGCTAATACCAGCGAGGAAAATAACAAACACGCCAGAAGCAGCGATCAATATAGAGGTACCAAGGTCCGGTTGTTTTGCTATCAGAATGGTCGGAACGAATACCATCGCGAGCGATAGAACCAATGTACGAAAGTCTGGCGGTAGCTGACGATGACCAATAAAACGCGCCACCATCAGCGGTACTGCTAATTTTAGTAGCTCTGAAGGTTGAAAACGGACAAAGCCCAAGTTCAGCCAACGCTGAGCACCTTTAGATATTTCACCAAACAGCAGAACACCAACGAGAAGGATAACCCCAACAAAAAAGAGTAGAGGAGCCATTCGTTCATAGGTGCGTGGAGGAATCTGAGCAATGCCGATCATGATGCCAAGCGCGAGTAGCATACGCATTGCTTGGCGTTCCATCATTGCCATGTTCTGCCCACTAGCGCTGTACATAATGACCAGACCAAAAAACATCAGTAACATCACTGCAAGAAGCAGTGGTAAATCAATATGAATACGCTGGAAAAATGAGCGGTTCTCTTGAGTAGGATCGATATTCATCATTTGTCGCTCTTTCCTTTACCAAGTAGCATATAGTCAAAGATTTTACGCGCCACAGGTGCACCATGACTCGACCCGCCCCCCGCGTTTTCTAATACAATAGTCACGATTGCTTTTGGATTTTTTACAGGTGCAAATGAAATAAACAAAGCGTGGTCTCGTAAGTGCTCGGCCAGTTCTGCTGCATTGTATTTTTGACCCTCCGCTAAACCAAAGACCTGAGCCGTACCTGATTTACCTCCACTGGTATAAGGTGCACCATGGAATGCGCGGCGAGCGGTACCACGAGGACCGTTGTTCACCAAATACATACCGTGCAGTGCGATGTCCCAGTATTTTTCCGGTACATTTTTTATAGGGGGATAGGTCACGATCTCCGCATCGCGTCGAGTAGAAAATGCGTCACCATTATTGATGGTCGAACGGAGTAAGTGAGGTGCGATGACTTCGCCATGATGTACGAGCACCGACAACGCTTTAGCCAATTGAAGCGGAGTTGCTGTCCAGTAACCTTGCCCGATACCAACAGGGATAGTATCACCCTGGTACCAAGGCTGATGGAATTTTGCATGTTTCCATTCTCTGGTTGGCATATTGGCTTTACTTTCTTCATAGATATCAATACCGGTATAATCGCCAAAACCAAATTTCTTCATCCAAGTCGAAATACGGTCAATACCCATCTCGTATGCAACGTGATAGAAGAAAGTATCGACAGACTCTTCTAAGGCTTTGGTGACATTTACTTTGCCATGTCCCCAACGTAACCAGTCGCGGAAAGGGCGAGTGTTCGAGTTAGGAATTTTCCAATAGCCGGGGTCGTTACGGGTATACGTTGGTGTAATAACACCTTCGGTCAATGCCGACACTGCCATAAACGGTTTCACTGTGGAACCCGGAGGGTAGATACCTAATGTACTGCGGTTAACAAGAGGTCGATCTTTATCATTCAGCAATTTAGCGTACGCTTTTCCTGAAATACCATGAACAAATGCATTCGGGTCATAACTTGGACTGGATACCATAGCAAGAACACCGTTGTCTTTAGGATCGAGCACAATGGCTGAGCCGCGACGTCCGTCTAATAACTTGCTGACATACAGTTGTAAGTTGATATCGATGTTTAACACGATATCTTTCCCTGGAATTGGCGGTACGTACTTCAAGGTACGAATAATGCGCCCTCGACTGTTCACTTCTACTTCTTGATAACCGGCCGTACCATGTAGGACATCCTCGTAATATTTTTCAATACCTAATTTACCGATGTCCCTCGTTGCTTGATAGTTAGCGGTTTTTCCTTCGCGCTCTAAGCGTGACATGTCTTTATCGTTGATACGAGACACATAGCCTAAAACGTGGGTGAGAACGGAACCATAAGGGTAGTAACGTTTCAAAGCTGCAGTGACTTGCACGCCAGGAAATTTGTATTGATTGACTGAGAATTTAGCGACTTGCTCATCAGTTAGCTGAGAAAGTAGTTGGACCGAATCAAAGCGACGTGTACGCCGGCGCTCTTTTTGAAACTCATCAATATCGTCTTGGGTAATGGGCAGTATTGTCTGTAAACGCTTGAGGGTATCGTCCATATTTTTCACCTTTTCAGGGGTGATTTCTAGACTGAATACAGGGCGATTTTCTGCGAGTAGTTTACCATTTCGATCATAAATTAATCCGCGGTTAGGAGAGATTGGGACTATTTTGATTCGGTTATCATTGGAACGGGTTTTATAATCTTGGTATTGATTGACTTGGATATTGTACAAATTACCAATCAATACAATAACTAATAGAATAATGCCAACAAAGGATACTACCGCACGGCTACGAAATAGCCGTGCTTCTGCTAAGTAATCTCGAATTGGGCTATGTTTGCGTAACATCTATGCCTATTCTCGATGGTAAGGGTGATTGGCGGTTATGCTCCACGCTCGATACAGGCTTTCAGCCATCACCACCCGAACGAGTGGGTGAGGGAGCGTTAACGGCGATAAAGACCAAGATTGGTCTGCGGCTTGTTTACATGCTGGAGCAAGTCCTTCTGGACCACCAATTAAGATAGAGACATCGCGTCCATCTAATTTCCAACTTTCCAGTTGACCAGCCAATTGCTCGGTATCCCAACGTTTTCCGGGAATATCGAGCGTAACAATACGGTTGCCTTTTGGCACAGCCGCTAGCATGGCTTCGCCTTCTTTTTGCAAAATTCTTGCAATATCGGCATTCTTGCCTCGTTTACCGGCTGAAACTTCAATGAGATCGAGCGGCATATCGTGGGGAAAGCGACGTTTATACTCTTGAAAGCCTTCCTCTACCCACTTGGGCATTTTAGTTCCAACAGCGATTAATTGAATCTTCAACGCTTAGCTCCAGAGCTTTTCTAACTGGTACATCTCGCGTTGTTCTTCCTGCATCACGTGGATCATTGTGGTGCCCAAATCAACAACTACCCATTCTCCCTCGGTTTCACCTTCAATACCAAGCGGATCTAGGCCTGATTTACGAGCTTCACTGGCCACATGGTCGGCAATGGAAGCTACGTGGCGTTTAGAGGTGCCAGTACAAATGATCATAAAATCTGTGATACTAGATTTACCTTGCACATCAATAGTAATGATGTCTTGTGCTTTCATATCATCTGCTTTATCAGCAAGGAATGCGGTTAATTCTTCGCGTTGCAAGTAACTATCCTCTGAAATTTATCGTTGTTCTAAGTAAAAAGAGCGTCGGAGTATACCATACCGATCACTGTATTTATCCGTACGATATTACGTGTTAGGGACATCGTAGCGTATTGAGTCAGTCTTTACTCTTACAGTGGTAACGGTATGTTTGCATCAGTATGACAACACTCAAAGGTGATTTGTTGCAATAAAGGCCAAACAGGTTGCTCATATTGAGTTTTTGTCAATATTTCGCATTGGGCAAGTAATTGCACCAAATGGCGCAGTTTTTTTGTGGAAAGACGCTTTAATGCTGCAGCGTACAGGGGGCGTTTATTTTGCCAGATACGAAATTTTTCCATCACAGAGCCTAAGGGCATTGTCGTTAAAGCTTGCTGCATTTGAACTAATTGCATCAGCTCTTTTTGAATGGTTCGAATCAGGATTATAGGTTCCATATCTTCCGCTTGTAACTGGCGTAAAACGCGTTGTGCACGTTTCTCTTTTCCTTCCAGTAAAGAATCAGTCCAATGAAAAGCGGTGTAGTGGTTATTACGACTTAATGCTTCCTCTAGGCGAATCATCGTGATTTGTCCGTCTGGATAGAGCAACACGAGTTTTTCTAAACTCTGAACGAGGGCAAATAGATTCCCTTCATGCCAATGGGCTAACATTTGCACAGCTTCAGTATCAGGAGTCAGCCCAATCTGTCGGCAGCGAGTGATTACGAATTGTGGTAAGCGACTAATATCTGGAGTTAAACAGTTAACCAAGCAACCTTGATTTGCTATCGCTTTACACCAAGCCGAGTTCTCTTGTGCCTTCGTCAGCCTGCCACCAATAATCACTAACATCACATCAGGATTAAGGCTTTCGACGAGCGTTTTAATTTCTTTACCTATTGCCGCATTGATTCCTGCTTCCGGTAAAGTTAGCTCGATAAGCTGACGATTTGAAAATAAGCTCATTGACTGACAACAGTCGTAGACCTCATTCCAATCTAGACTTGCATCAACGGCAAACCGATGTTTTTCTTCAAACCCTAGGGTAAGAGCTGCTTTTTCAATCGCAATCCGTGATTCATCTAACAGCAGCGGCTCGTTGCCGAAGACCAAATAGCTCGGCAACAGCTGCTTGTTTAATAAATCCGCTAACTTATCTGCGTATATTCTCATGACCAATCAAAGTGCTCAGTCTTAGTCGACAGAATCAGAGTTAGAAAGATCACTGCCTAACTCTTGCTGTTTTTTCTGTTCTTGCTGCTGTTCATGCAGCTCCTTGGTTGTGATCTTATTACCGTCTTTATCCAAATTCATAGTGCCTGCTTCGATGTTCGCTTTTAAGCGTGCCATTTGACGGATAATTTGGCTTGCTGCGAGGTGGCGCATTTCATCTTCAAGTTTGTCTTGTTCGACCGATTTTGCCAATGCACTGAGTGGGTTATCCAAATAGCTTCGTGTCACACTGGTGGTAAAGGTTCTATCACCAATATCAGGGATAGTAACTCGATAACTCGCGGAAAAGGTTAGCTCAATTTCTGCTGCACGAGTGCTTTGATAAAGGGACAGCGTACGATCACTCAGACTTTCACTTAACAGGTGAAGGTTCGGTATATTTTCTGCTGGTGGCACTATGTTAATGTCATTCATACGCAACTGACGAGTGATAATACGCGTAAAGTCGCTGTACTGGTCATAACTGGTAAATGACATCGTATCTAGAGCTTCAGGAACATCATAATCACCACGAAGGTGAAAGCCACAAGCACTCAAAAGAGTGGCAAGAAAAAAGACCAAAGAAAATTTAATTGGAGAAAACTGTGTTAAGCGCATTGGTTATCTATTCTCTATTATCGAAAGACTTAGGTTAATTCACCCAAAGGGAAAACTAACGTAAGGCTTTGCCGTCGTATAACGCCTTAGCTCAGACGCAGGAAAAGTTGCCGCAAGCGGCAACTTTAGTCATGAAGTCTGTCAATGTAAAACCGCAGACCTTAGTGTGTAATCACTTAGTTTGCAACGATATTCAATAGCTTACCAGGAACGTAAATGACTTTACGTACTGTTTTGCCATCTGTGAATTTCTTCACGTTTTCATCATTCAAACCAAGCTCTTCCACTTGTTCTTTTGGCGCATCAGCTGCCACGGTGATTTTACTGCGAAGTTTACCGTTCACTTGAAGGATGATCAGTTTTTCATCTTCAACCAATGCAGCTTCATCGAACGTTGGCCATTGAGCATGGTCTGCATCTTGCTCACCTAGCGCTTCCCACATTTCGAAACAAATGTGTGGAGTAATAGGGTAAAGCATGCGAACGATAGCTTTTAGTGCTTCGTCCATGATGGCACGATCCTGACCTTCCGCCAATGGCGCTTTAGTCAGTTTGTTCATCAGTTCCATGATTGCAGCGATTGCAGTGTTAAATGTTTGACGACGTTCAATATCGTCTGTCACTTTTGCGATCGTTTTATGTACTTCGCGGCGCAGTGCTTTTTGATCTGTCGTTAGAGTTGCAGCATCAAGCGCAGGTACTTCACCGTGTTGAATGTGCTCATTAACCAGTTTCCATACACGACGAAGGAAGCGGTTAGCGCCTTCAACACCAGATTCTTGCCATTCTAAAGTCATGTCGGCTGGAGACGCGAACATCATGAATAAGCGCACGGTATCGGCACCGTACTTATCAACCATTTCTTGTGGGTCAATACCGTTGTTTTTAGACTTAGACATTTTGATCATGCCTGAGTGTTCAACGTCACGGCCAGTGCTGTCTTTCGCTGATGTGATGTGGCCTTTACCGTCACGCTCAACTGTCACGTGAGTAGGTGCAACCCACTCTGTGCCACCTTTCTCGTTCTCGTAAGAGAATGCATCAGCCAATACCATGCCTTGACATAGTAGACGCTTGAACGGTTCATCAGAGGTTACGTAACCGGCATCACGCAGCAATTTGTGGAAGAAGCGAGAGTACAGTAGGTGCATACATGCGTGTTCGATCCCACCCACGTATTGATCGGCTGGTAACCAGTAGTTTGCTTTTTCTGGATCTAAAATGTCATCCGCTTGTGGAGAACAGTAGCGCGCGTAATACCAAGAGGATTCCATAAAGGTATCAAAGGTATCTGTTTCACGTAATGCTGGTTCGCCGTTAAAGGTGGTTTTTGCCCATTCTTTATCGGCTTTAATTGGACTAGTTACACCGTCCATTACCACATCTTCTGGAAGAATGACTGGTAGTTGGTCTGCGGGTACTGGATGAACTTGGCCGTCTTCAGTGGTTACCATTGGGATTGGTGCACCCCAGTAACGCTGACGAGAAACACCCCAGTCACGTAGACGGAAGTTAACGGTCTTCTTACCTTTTCCTTCGGCTTCTAGTCTTGCTGAGATAGCATCAAATGCTGCTTGGAATTCAAGACCGTCGAATTCACCTGAATCAAACAGTACGCCTTTCTCGGTGTATGCTTCTTCAGAGATATTGAGTTCGCTGCCGTCAGCAGGGCTGATTACAGGAATGATATCTAGACCGTACTTAGTCGCGAACTCGTAGTCACGTTGGTCGTGCGCAGGTACTGCCATTACAGCGCCTGTACCGTAATCCATTAGTACGAAGTTAGCGACGTAAACGGGAACCTCACGGCCGTTCAATGGGTGAATAGCAGTAAGGCCAGTCGCCATACCTTTCTTCTCCATTGTTGCCATTTCAGCTTCTGCTACTTTGTTGTTCTTACACTCTTCAATGAAAGCTGCTAGCTCAGGGTTTGTTTTCGCTGCTTCTGCTGCTAGAGGGTGGCCTGCTGCGATACCAACATAAGTCACACCCATTAGCGTGTCTGGGCGAGTCGTGTACACTTCTAGGTCTGCTTGACCTTTCACTTCAAACTTAAGCTCTACGCCTTCAGAGCGACCAATCCAGTTACGCTGCATGGTTTTAACCATTTCTGGCCAGCCATCTAGCTTGTCTAAGTCATCGATCAGTTCTTGAGCGTACTCAGTAATTTTGATAAACCACTGAGGGATTTCTTTTTGCTCCACGATTGCGCCTGAACGCCAACCGCGACCATCAACAACTTGCTCGTTCGCAAGAACTGTCTGGTCAACTGGGTCCCAGTTAACCGTTGACATCTTCTTGTAAACGAGACCTTTTTCGTAAAGCTTAGTGAAGAACTCTTGCTCCCAGCGGTAGTACTCAGGACGACAAGTGGCGAATTCGCGGTTCCAGTCATAACCAAAGCCCAATGATTTAAGCTGGTTTTTCATGTATTCGATGTTTTCGTATGTCCATGGTGCAGGCGCTGTATTGTTTTTCACAGCTGCGTTTTCTGCTGGTAGACCGAAAGCGTCCCAGCCAATTGGCTGCATGACGTTTTTACCTTGTAGGCGCTGGAAGCGTGAGATTACGTCACCGATGGTGTAGTTACGCACGTGACCCATGTGGAGTCGACCACTTGGGTATGGGAACATTGAGAGACAATAGAATTTTTCTTTGTTAGGGTCTTCAGTAGCAGCGAACGTTTCGTTGCTATCCCAGTGCTGTTGAACTTTTTGTTCAATATCTTGCGGGTTATATTGATCTTGCATCGATGATATCCGGTTATCTTGGAATTTGTGAGTTCAATTAGAACTGATACTAATAGATCGTCATAGAATACCTAAAGGTTGACAGCACAACAATAGCCAATCCACTTTGATGGGGGTGACTTATGCCAAAACAGAAACAAGGTTACGAAGCTTTACTCGAAGAAGTCATTGAAACGCTGAAAAAGAGTCCTGATGAAATTTCCAAGATATTGGATAAATCAGAGCAAGTTGTCAGTGCCGCCAATGACTTAACCAAAGATGAGTTAGCATTAATTTCTGAATATGTTAAAGCAGACCTCAAAGAGTTCTCAGATTCTTTTGAAGAGAGCAAAAATGGGCCTTTTTATCTCACAATTACTAATTCTATATGGCAAGGGTTAATGGACATTACCGATAAAACCAAGCTTGAGTGGTTAGAGTTAGGTAAAGAACTTGAACAGCAAGGTGTGTATCAGGTGGGAGATAAGATCGGGTTAGGGGTTTTAGTCTGTGAAAAATGTGGGCATAAAACGGAATATATCCATCCCACAGAGGTCATCCCATGTCCGAAATGTGGCCACCAAAGTTTTCATCGTCAGCCGTTAACACCCTAAATAAAAAACCGCAAACTGATGTTTGCGGTTTTATTATGAAGCGTTAAACGTCGTTTTGTTCCGTCTTCTCAAGTGACATTGAGTGGTTGGGTGGCGTCTTTTGGCGTCGCCAAGCCCATATCAGACTGATCACT
The DNA here is from genome assembly GCF_009874545.1 of Vibrio eleionomae. Lineage (NCBI taxonomy): Bacteria > Pseudomonadati > Pseudomonadota > Gammaproteobacteria > Vibrionales > Vibrionaceae > Vibrio > Vibrio eleionomae. The sequence continues at coordinate 59,756 of NZ_WEKT01000014.1, forward strand.
AACCATAAATATAATGGCCATGAGCCCATGACATAATAGGGTGTTTCACCTTCAGTAGGGTGAATATCTGCTCTTAATACACCAGTTTCAAATTGTGGAATGGTGTAGGTCATGTTGCCCAGATAATCGGTGATCGCGGTGACGCCATTGTTTGTCGAACGAATCACAGGCTTGCCCAATTCTAGCGCTCGCATTCGCGCAATTTCCATATGTTGTAATGGACCAATTGAGTGGCCAAACCAAGCGTCATTAGACTGTGTGAGAATAAAATCAGTGGTGTCATTGACGTTTGCGCGGATTTGATCGCCAAAAATAATTTCGTAACACAGCGCTGGGGCAAAAGAGAAGCCATGAGCAATAATATTTGGCTGAATATATCGACCTGCGCTAAACGATGACATGGGGAGATTAAATAATGGCGCAATAGGACGAAGCAGGCTTTCAAACGGGACAAATTCACCAAATGGAAGCAAATGGTGTTTGTGGTAACGAGCGCTCACATCGTAATGATAGCCATCTCCTGGAGTATCCCCTAAGGTAAGAACACTATTATAAAAACGTTTGTGGTCATCGATGTTAATAACGCCGGTAATTATACTGCTGTTATGAATACGAGCAGCGTGGTCAAGATTGGTTAGGAAAGTACCAACCTGAGATTCAATCGCTGGAATCGCCGCTTCCGGCCAGATGATGATATCTGCGTCCCAATTTTGTCGGGTTAAATCGACGTATTTCATCAAAGTTGGCCAACGCTCTCCGGGTAGCCATTTTTTGGCTTGATCGATGTTACCTTGAATAAGCGCAATTTTAGCTACGCGATCAGTGTCTGGGGTTACCCAGTGAGCCGATTTTAACCCATACCCGGTGGCGAGTATGATGAGTGGAATAAGGGCGTAATTCCAATTGCGTTTTAGCCACATATAACAGAACGCAGCTGAGCATATTAAAGTAAGTAAAGTGAGTAACTTAACCCCACCTATTGGCGCAAAATAAGCCAGTGGACTGTTGATTTGGCTGTATCCTAGCCATAACCAAGGGAAGCCAGTAAAAACCCAACCTCGTAACCAATCACAAATTAGCCACAGTGTGGGGGCCGCGAGGAAAAATCGGGTTTGATCGGTATGAGGAAAAAAGCGGTTTAATGCCCAACCAAATAGTGCGGGGTAGAACGCGAGATAAGCGACCAGTAAACTCATCAAAATAATGGTGGCGATCTCTGGCATACCACCAAAGCTGTCAATGCTGACGTGAACCCAGCTTATGCCAGTACCAAATTGACCGAGTCCCCAGCAGAACCCGATCCATCCAGCTTGCTTACGAGATTGATTCTGAAATAACAATAAGAGCAGTAATGGCGAAAGAATGGCTAAGGGCCAAAAATCATAAGGGGCGAAAGCGAGGGTGGTTAAAGCGCCAATAAAAGCGGCCGCAATGGGCCGCTTAAGGCGATGAGTTACAATTTTAATCATCTGCAATTTTCTGAAACTCTACATTTATCAGAGTGGGAAGTTACTCTTCAGTTGCTTCAGCCTGTGCCTCTGTATCAGGAATCGTAACATGAAGCTGCACGACACGGCGGTTATCAGCTGAGGTGACTTTAAAGGTGTATTGACCTATTTCAACAACTTCACCGCGATCGGGTAAGTGCCCAAATGCAGTAGTCACGAGGCCACCAATGGTATCGACTTCGTTATCGTTAAAGTTGGTATTGAAGGTTTCATTAAAATCTTCAATGGTGGTCAATGCTTTAACAGCGTAGGTGTGTTTACTAAGTTTCCGAATTTCAGATTGGTCGTCATCGTCAAACTCATCTTCAATATCACCAACAATTTCTTCGAGAACGTCCTCGATTGTGACAAGGCCAGAAACACCACCGAACTCATCTACGACAATCGCCATGTGATATCGTTCCTCACGGAACTCTTTTAAAAGACGATCGACTCGTTTACTTTCGGGTACAACGACCGCTGGGCGGATAACTTCTTCGATGTTGAAAGGAGAGCTACTTGAGCCCAAGTATTTTAGTAAGTCCTTCGCGAGCAAAATGCCTTCTACGTGATCTTTATCTTCGCTAATGATTGGATAGCGAGAGTGCTGTGCATCAGTGATGAGTGCGACTAGAGCATCTAGGTCATCATTACGATCCACTGTCACCATTTGGGAACGTGGGATCATGATATCGCGAACACGCATTTCAGAGATTTCCATGACACCTTCTAACATATCTCTGGTGTCATGATCGATTAGGTCATTGATTTCAGAATCACGGATGACATCCACTAACTCTTGGCGATCTTTAGGATCACCTTGAAATAGTTGACCTAAGCGCTCAAAGAAGGACTTTCTACTCGGACCTTCAGAACTTTGCGAATTATCTTCGTTCATTGTTTCTCAGTTAAATTATGCTATCAGACGTGTGATAGCTCACATGCTATACCCAAATAACTTCACCAATCAGTATCAAATAAGTGTTTGAGTACTACTATGGCCAGCGCCATATAAAGTCATTTGGGTATACACCTAAATACGCTAGGGGAAAGGTGGCACATCACTAAACAGAGTCTGTTATTGCAATGTACCGCACCTTGGTATCCTGCTAACGGAAAAAGGTAAGCAATAAACTTAAACCTTGCGGTGTTTATTCTTTTTCAGCAGCATAAGGATCTTCGTATCCCATGCTTTGCATGATTTCCGCTTCGAGTGACTCCATGATTTCCGCTTCATCATCCTCGATATGGTCATAACCTAGCAGATGAAGACTACCATGTACAACCATATGAGCCCAGTGTGAGGCAAGGGGCGTATTTTGCTCTTTTGCTTCACGCTCAACAACTTGACGACAAATCACCAAATCACCCAGCAAATCAATCTCCATCCCCGGTGGTGCTTCAAATGGAAAAGAAAGCACATTGGTTGGACGATCTTTACCACGATAGTCGAAATTAAGCTGATGACTTTCCTGCTCATCCACAATCCGGATGGTGACTTCTGCTTGCTCTTGAAAACGATTAACAGCCTCAGTTAACCAGCGAGAAAAATCGGCTTGTGAAGGTAAGTCTGCATCACTTTGACTCGCAATTTGTAAATCTAGCTCGATACTCATGATTACTCGCCAGATTCCTGAATTGCAGTGCGCAGAGCTGCGATTTCAGCTTTTTGTTGCTCGAGCTTTTTCACTTCACGCTCTTCACGGCGGCGCTGTTCGTACTCTTTACGTTCTTTTTGATCTTGAGCTTCCCATTTTTCGTACGCATTGACAATGCGGGCAACCACTGGGTGGCGTACTACATCATCGGCTTGGAAAAAGTTAAAGCTGATTTCATCCACGTCGTTCAATACTTCGATTGCATGACGTAAGCCTGAACGAGCACCACGAGGCAAGTCGATTTGAGTCACATCGCCAGTAATGACAGCACGTGAGTTAAAACCAACGCGAGTTAGGAACATTTTCATTTGTTCCACTGTGGTGTTTTGGCTTTCATCCAAAATAATAAACGCATCATTGAGAGTACGACCACGCATATAAGCAAGAGGCGCAACTTCGATGACGTTACGTTCAATGAGCTTTTCTACACGCTCAAAGCCCATCATCTCAAATAGGGCATCGTATAGAGGGCGTAAATAAGGGTCGACTTTCTGGCTTAAGTCACCGGGTAAGAAACCCAGTTTTTCACCCGCTTCAACAGCAGGACGCGTCAGTAGAATTCGGCGTACTTCTTGGCGTTCAAGTGCATCAACTGCTGCTGCAACAGCCAAGTAGGTTTTACCCGTACCCGCAGGGCCAATACCAAAGCTAATGTCATGAGTGACCATGTTCATTAGGTAATGCGCTTGGTTTGGTGTACGAGGTTTAATTACACCTTTCTTCGTTTTAACAAACACTTCTTTGCCGTGCTCGATAGACGACTCAACGTTTTGTTCGAGTACACCGTGCTCTTTAATCGCTAGGTGAATCTGTTCCGGCTCTATATCCGGAATCTCACCTCGTACGGGGGCCGTGTCAACATATAATGTTTTGATGATATCCAGCGCAGCAGCTGTCGTATGAGGTTTACCGACAATTGTGAAAAGGTTGCTACGGTGGTTAATTTCGACACCTAAGCGGCGCTCGATATGTTTGATGTTGTCGTCGAAAGGACCGCACAGACTTGCCAGGCGGCGGTTATCAGAAGGTTCGAGATTGATCTCTACAGTAACGATTTTATTGCTCAAATTAGCCTCTCAGTTTGTCATTCAAGAATGCCCGATTACGACCGGGCACCTAATGACAGTTTATACGAGCTTAAGGAGTAAAAGTAGCAACTCCTAGCTCATCTTCGCGACGAGTCTTCGCCATCATTTCTGATGGAGAAGTTACAACACGAAGGTCCATCTCTTTTTCAGTACGAATTAATTCACCGCGCAATGAGTTAGGGAAGACATCAACGATGTTTACATCGACAAATTGGCCAATAAGGTCAGCTGAGCCTTCAAAGTTCACAACTCGGTTGTTTTCAGTACGACCGCGAAGTTCCATTAGGTTCTTCTTCGATGGGCCTTCTACCAAAATGCGTTGCTCGGTGCCTAGCATCTGACGTGAGTAACGCATTGCTTGACTGTTGATCTGCTGTTGCAGTTCATACAGACGTTCTTTTTTCACTTGCTCAGTTAAATCACAAGGGTAATCCGCGGCTGGAGTACCTGGACGTGGTGAGAAAATGAAGCTAAAGCTCATATCAAAATCGACATCGCGGATCAGTTTCATGGTGTCCTGGAAGTCTTTATCAGATTCGCCAGGGAATGCCACGATAAAGTCGGAACTGATTTGGATGTCAGGACGAGCTTTGCGTAGTTTACGAATAATCGATTTGTATTCGATTGCGGTATGTGGGCGTTTCATCATAGTCAAAATACGGTCACTGCCACTTTGAACTGGCAAGTGCAAGAAGCTTACAAGCTCAGGCGTATCTTCATATACTGCAATGATATCGTCCGTAAATTCTAGTGGGTGGCTTGTGGTAAAGCGAATACGGTCGATACCGTCAATCGATGCCACTAGGCGCAGTAGCTCTGCAAACGAGCAGATACCGCCATCAAACATTGGGCCACGGTAAGCGTTTACGTTTTGGCCCAGAAGGTTAACTTCACGTACACCTTGTTCCGCTAGTTGCGCAATTTCGTACAACACATCATCCATTGGACGGCTGACTTCTTCACCGCGTGTATAAGGAACGACGCAGTAAGTGCAGTATTTTGAACAACCTTCCATAATGGAGACGAAAGCAGTTGGCCCCTCAGCGCGAGGTTCTGGTAAGCGGTCAAACTTTTCAATCTCAGGGAAAGAAATATCCATGATCGGAGCATGATCGTCACGTGATTGTTTGATCATCTCTGGTAGGCGGTGTAGCGTTTGTGGACCAAAGATAACGTCAACGAACGGTGCGCGTTCACGGATGTGATCGCCTTCCTGAGTTGCAACACAACCACCGACGCCGATAACGACACCCGGTTTTTTATCTTTTAGTGTTTTCCAGCGACCTAATTGGTGGAACACTTTTTCCTGCGCTTTCTCACGAATAGAACAGGTGTTCAATAGTAGGACGTCTGCTTCCTCAGGTTCTTCTGTTAGCTCATAGCCATTCGCAGCGTTAAGCAGGTCGGCCATTTTAGACGAATCGTATTCGTTCATCTGGCAGCCCCAAGTTTTTATTAGCAGTTTCTTACTCATCTCACTTTCGCTCGTTTAATAGTTCATCTGTTTGATTATACCTAAGCCACCTCTATTTGAAGAATAGCAGGAGGAAGAGGCTTAGGTATCGCTTATTTTTACGCCACCCCAAGGTGAGTAAGCGGCGTATTGTACTTCTTTCAAAAGGCACTGACTAGTCATGACACGAAATCTATTAAAAGCATTGTCATATCTGGGTTTTACCCATTGCAAAAGCAAGGTTTTTTTACAAAATAATTCGCAATAATTGATGGGCTACGTACAATACCCACAGAGATGGTTTTGGTTAAGAAATAGGACATATGAAGACATTTGACGTAGTAATAATCGGTGGCGGCATGGTCGGAGCTGCACTTGCTCTTGGTTGGGCGAAACAAGGGCATACGGTCGCGCTGGTAGAAGGGCACTCTCCTCAAAAATTTGCGCCAGAGCAACCGATGGACGTCAGAATTTCCGCTATTTCAAAAACATCTGTTGATTTGCTAAACCAACTTGGCGCATGGGAAGCGATTAAAGCGATGCGTGTTTGCCCTTATCGAGGTTTAGAAACGTGGGAACATCCTGATTGTCGTACACGATTCCACAGTGATGACCTTGGTATTGATCTACTGGGTTATATGGTAGAAAACCGGGTTATTCAGCTTGGATTATGGGCTCAATTTGCACAGCACCCGAATCTCACTCTATTTTGCCCTGAACGGTTAGATTCAATTACTGGTGATGAACGGAAACGCATCACTCTTGAATCCGGTGAAGTGTTAGAAGCTGATTGGGTTGTTGGTGCCGATGGTGCCAACTCCAAGGTTCGTCAATGTGCTCATATCGGAGTGACCGCTTGGGATTATCGCCAACACTGTATGTTGATTAATGTTGAAACCGCAAAGGCTCAACAAGACGTCACTTGGCAACAATTTTTTCCAAGTGGACCTCGCTCTTTCTTACCTCTTAATGGTCACCAAGGCTCGCTAGTTTGGTATGACTCACCAGCAAGAATTCGACAGCTTTCTTCACAGACACCAAATCAGTTACGTGAGGAAATACTGGCTCATTTTCCCGCTGAGCTTGGTGATATAAAGGTTCTTGATAAAGGGAGCTTCCCACTTACTCGTCGTCATGCTCAGAAATATGTGAGTCATGGTTGTGTGTTAGTTGGGGATTCTGCTCATACAATTAACCCATTAGCAGGGCAGGGGGTTAATCTGGGCTTTAAAGATGTGGCAGTGCTGTTAGAAGAAACAGCAAAAGGGTCAGCCCTTACTTTATCTCAATTCCAAGGTTACGAACGCCGTCGTCGCCCAGATAATCTACTCATGCAATCGGGAATGGATTTCTTTTACAAGACGTTCAGTAACGAATTACCGCCACTGAGAGCTGCACGGAATGCATTATTGAAAGTTGCGGAAAATGCTGGACCTATTAAAAAGCAGGTATTGCGTTACGCGTTAGGTCTCTAGGCTACTGTGAATTTGAGTAAAAAAGTACCACAAAAAAACGCTGCGAAAGGCAGCGTTTTTAATGCATGTTAACTAAAAAACTTATTTAGTTACACGTAGTACTGGTGTTTCACCAACAGTGACAGAACCAGAAAGTTTGTTCAACTCTTTGATTTCATCCATGTTAGAGATAACGACAGGTGTTAGCGTTGATTTTGCTTTTTCTTGAAGAAGAGCAAGATCAAATTCGATAACAGTATCACCAGCTTTTACGCTTTGGCCTTCTTCAGCGATGCGTTTGAAGCCTTCGCCTTTCAGTTCAACAGTGTCGATACCGAAGTGAACGAATAGTTCTACGCCATCGTCAGACTCGATTGAGAAAGCGTGGTTAGTTTCAAAAATTTTGCCGATAGTACCGTTAACAGGAGCTACCATCTTGTCACCAGAAGGTTTGATAGCGATACCGTCACCAACGATTTTTTCAGCGAACACGACATCTGGCACATCTTCAATGTTTACGATTTCACCAGAAAGTGGCGCAATAATTTCGATTGCACCTGCGTCAGCGCTGTCGTCAGAGACTAGCTTTTTAAGTTTGTCAAACAGACCCATTGTGTCATGCTCCTAACGTTTAAAAATATTTCTGTCGAAGTATAGTATACCAATCGAGGACATTAGACGACTACTTTTAATCGTCTAATGTATTGGTGTCACTTCAATTATTTGATTTTTTCGGCAATGAATTTTTGCACGCAAGCGTCAATTTCTGCTGCTGTTGCCAGTGTTAGAGCTTCATCAGCCATTGCTTTTACTTCAGCGAAGTTTGTGTTGCGAATTACTTTCTTCACTTTCGGAATTGAGATGCCGCTCATAGAGAACTCATCTAGACCCATACCCAGAAGTAGTAGAGTTGCACGTTCGTCACCTGCTAACTCACCACACATACCAGTCCATTTACCTTCTGCGTGAGATGCGTCAATCACTTGCTTGATCACATTAAGCACTGAAGGTGACAGCGGGTTGTATAGGTGTGAAATCATTTCGTTACCACGGTCAACTGCCAATGTGTATTGCGTTAAGTCGTTGGTACCGATTGAGAAGAATGACACTTCTTTTGCAAGGTGGTGAGCAATTGCTGCAGCAGCAGGAGTCTCAACCATTACACCGATTTCAATGTTTTCATCGAAAGCGTAACCTTCGCTGCGAAGTTCAGCTTTGTATTCTTCTAGGGCTGCTTTAAGTTCGCGGATCTCTTCAACAGAGATAATCATTGGGAACATGATGCGTAACTTACCGTGAGCCGATGCGCGTAGAATACCACGTAGCTGAGCACGTAGAATTTCACGACGCTCAAGGCTGATACGGATAGCGCGCCAACCCAAGAATGGGTTCATTTCTTTAGGCAGATCCATGTACGGTAGATCTTTATCACCACCGATATCCATAGTACGGATAATCACGGATTGACCAGTCATGGACTCTGCAACTTCTTTATAGGCTTCGTATTGCTCTTGTTCTGTAGGGAAAGCATCACGATCCATAAATAGGAATTCAGTACGGTACAGACCAACGCCTTCGCCACCGTTGCGTTTGATACCGTCACAATCTTTTACAGTACCAATGTTACCGCATAGCTCAACAGTGCGGCCGTCGGTAGTTTCTGCTGGAAGGTCTTTTAATTTCGCTAACTCTTCTTTTTCAGCTAGGAAAGATTGCTGTACACTTTTCGCGTCAGCAAGTTCAGCGTCTGATGGGTTAACAATGATTTTGTTATTCATTGCATCAAGGATCAGAGTATCGCCGCTTTTTACTTTCGCTGTGATGTCGTTAGTACCTACAATCGCTGGAAGTTCTAATGAACGTGCCATGATTGAAGTATGAGACGTACGACCACCGATATCACAAGCAAAACCTAGAACGTAATCTAAGTTGATTTGAGCTGTTTCAGATGGAGTGAGATCGTATGCAACAAGAATGACTTCTTCGCTGATATCGCTAAGAGAAATGATGTTGATACCCAGTGCGTTTTTCACGAAACGAGTACCGATATCACGGATGTCTGTTGCGCGTTCTTTTAGGTATTCGTCGTCTAGTGATTCAAGAGCAGAAGCTTGTTCTTCAATGACGGTATGGATTGCGTTGTCTGCGTGAAGTTTTTCTTCTTTGATAAGAGTAAGAATTTCTTCTTCTAACTCTTCATCTTCCAGCAACATGATGTGGCCTTCGAAGATTGCTTCTTTTTCCTCACCGAATGTCTCAAGTGCTTTTTGTTTAACAACTTCAAGCTGTTGTGCTGACTTGTTACGAGCGTCGTAAAAACGTTGAACTTCAGCGTCTACTTGGTCATCGGAGATATGAGTGGTGTTGAGGACAATGTCATCTTCTTGAAGTAGTAATGCTTTACCAATAGCAATACCAGGAGATGCTAGGATGCCTGAAATCATAGCCTTACCTTAAACTGGTCATCTGTAAACATGAAATGGAGGTATGACTACTGTCAGATATTCAGTATTGTCATACCTAATTTCTAACAAAGCCATTTTGCACGCGCAAAATGGCTTGAATAGAAATGATCTGATTAGTGAAGTTGGTCCATAAGAGCAACTAGGTGATCAACCGCTTCTTGAGCTTGTGCACCTTCAGCTGAAATAGTCACTAAAGTACCTTTAACAAGGCCTAGTGTTTGCAGTTTGAAAAGGCTTTTTGCACTAGCGCTTTTACCATTTGAAGTTACAGTGATGTCCGCGTCAAAAGCTTTAGCTTCTTTTACGAATTGTGCTGCTGGACGAGTGTGAAGACCGTTTTCTGNAGTAATTTCTACTTGCTTCTCGTACATGTGATATACCCCAATTAAATTATTTTTTTGTAAGATTGTTAATCGTTCTTACTTTACCTTGATAGAGAAAAATTCGCCATAGTGGCGTACATTTTCCTGTCACAGTAATGAGAATGATTATTTCTATGCGAGCGCTGTGCCTATAGTGGTCTTGGGCGATCGCGGGACAAACTTGTACGCCTCTTTATTTTGAAGCGAAAAATAAAACACGCTCGATATTACCAAAGGTCAAGCTAGAATCAACAAAAAAGCCCCTAATAGGGGCTTTTTTCAATCAAAATTTGATTTCACTACATATTACTGTTGATTCTCTTTCTCAGAGAAAAGGCCTGCAAATAGCGCTGTAGATAGGTAACGTTCGCCAGAGCTTGGAAGGATAGCAACGATAGTTTTATCTTTGTATTCAGGTAGTTCTGCTAGGCGGTTTGCCGCAATAACTGCTGCACCTGATGAAATCCCAGCAAGAATGCCTTCTTCTTCCATTAGACGACGAGCCATTGCGATCGCATCGTCTGAAGGGATAGTCTCTACACGGTCGATGATTTCTAAATCTAAGTTTTCAGGAATGAAACCAGCGCCGATACCTTGGATTTTGTGTGGTCCTGGTTTGATTTCTTCACCAGCAAGAGCTTGAGTGATTACTGGTGATTCTGCTGGTTCAACCGCTACTGCAGTAATCTCTTTACCTTGTTTTTTAAGGAAACGAGAAGTACCAGTCAATGTGCCGCCTGTACCTACACCTGCCACAAATACGTCTACTTTACCTTCAGTCGCTTCCCAAATTTCTGGACCCGTTGTTTTTTCATGAATAGCAGGGTTCGCTGGGTTGTTAAATTGTTGTAGCATCAAGTATTTTTCTGGGTTGCTTGCGACAATTTCTTCTGCCTTGCTGATGGCTGCTTTCATACCGCCAGCTGCTGGAGTCAATTCAAGATTTGCGCCTAGTGCTTTTAGTAGCTTACGACGTTCAAGGCTCATTGACTCAGGCATAGTTAGCGTTAATTTGTAACCACGAGCGGCAGCAACGAAGGCGAGAGCAATACCTGTGTTACCACTTGTTGGTTCAACAAGTTCAACACCAGCTTTCAGTTTTCCTGATTTTTCTGCATCCCAAATCATGTTAGCGCCGATACGGCATTTAACACTGAAACTAGGGTTACGAGATTCTACTTTGACCAGAACATTGCCTTTGCTAACTTTATTTAGGCGAACGAGTGGTGTGTTACCAATAGTGAGTGAGTTGTCTTCGTAGATTTTGCTCATTGTGATGTTCCTTCATTTCGCACGGGTTCGTGTCGATATCTGTATATCGAAGTGAATATGTGAAAAGCATATTCACTTCACCAATAAGGTAAAAGAACTAAAAAGTTATATGATATATATCCAAATTCCATATGAAACGCTAATGTTAATGAATTAGCTTGTATGGTGAATTTATATATCTAACAATAAGTTACTTATTAATTTCCTGGCCACAATATCCCCTGTATTACACATTCGCAATACTGTTGGGTTATCACGCAGACTCTCTTTTTGTTACTGCTTAAACAAAACAACCTGCTGGAACTAGGCTATTTTGTTTTATGTTGATGCTGGAATTCCGCTACCCACATCGCCGTTGCACCACATACCGCAACGGGAACCACAAAAAGGTTAACGATGGGAATCGTCGTTAAAACTGAAACGATAATTCCAAAGCCATAGGCTTTACCTTGTTTTTGTTTCAAATCATTTCGCATCGCATGAAAGTCTATTTTGTGATTATCAAATGGGTAATCACAATATTGGATAGCGAGAGTCCAAGCTGTAAAAATAAACCAAGCGATTGGGCCTATCGTTTGTCCCAATGCGGGAATAAGCATTAAGATAAACAAGCCAAGTGCTTTGGGGACGACATAAACAAGTTTACGCCATTCTCGACTCATCACCCGTGGAATGTCTTTAATAACATCCAATACCCCATCATCGTTGGGCTTGCTTTGAGTAAGCTTTATTTCTACTTTTTCTGCGAGTAGTCCATTGAAAGGTGCCGCAATAAAGTTGGCTAACGTACTGAAGAAATATGAAAACGTGGCTAAGATCGTAATAACTAATAGCGGCCACAGCAGATAGCTTAACCAGGACAAAAAGTCAGGCAGCTGTTGCATCCACTGATCAATCCAAACACCAAGATGGTCAAATAGAAAATAGAGCGCCCCTCCAACTAAGATTATATTAGCGAGCAGTGGTAATATGACAAAGCGTCGGATATCCGGAGCAAAGGCAAGCTCTAGTCCAAAGAAAAAGTAGCCAAAGCCTGAACGTTGTTTTGGTTGCATTTATATCTTCCGATTAGCGAATTACTCAATTTTGAGCTGTTATTGTATGGCATCTAACCCATAGATACATAAAAGTTGTGCAAAAATCACCACTTCCCTTTAACTTCTAACATTAAGTTGTTCTAAATAGGGGGGGAGTTTTGGTAAAGTATTCCAATACACTGACTGATAAGCCTATCTTGGTCAACGAAGTTCAACAACAGGCGCAGAGCTCAGAACATCAAAAATCGAGAAACTGAGAGTTAAAAATGCAGGAATTGCGATTCGTACTCATAATTGTTGGCGGGCTAGCGATAGCCGCTTTGCTATTTCACGGTCTTTGGACCTCAAAAAAAGAAGGAAAGTCCAAATTTGGTGAAAGGCCGTTACGTAAAATAGACGTAGACCAAGATGAATCGTCTTCAGTAAAGGAAGGCGAGGAAGACGAACGAGAGATCAACTTTGCTGGTGAGTCTTCGAATGCGGATGATGACCCGCTGATTGGATCATTTAACGCGGATAGATCAGACGCTGATGTCGATGCTGAACCAGTGGTATTTAATTCACTTGAAGAAGACGATAACACGGCAACTGAGGATGTTATCCAAGAACATCATGAGCAAACAGAGCCTAAAGCATTTGATGAACCTTTGGTTTCTCCACTCGCAGCAGAAGAGCCGGTTATCGAGCCTGAACCAGAAGAAGAGCAACTTGAAGTATTGGTTTTAAATGTGCATTGTGCGGGCAATGAACCGTTTGTGGGCACGAAGCTATTTGATAGTATGCAACAAAATGGCTTGTTGTATGGCGAGATGAATATTTTTCATCGTCATGCGGATCTGTCTGGTACAGGGAAAGTGCTCTTTAGCGTCGCGAATATGATGCAGCCTGGTACATTAGAGCATGATGAGCCGGACACCTTTACCACCAAAGGTATTTCATTTTTTATGACCCTGCCGTGTTTTGGTGAACCGGAGCAAAACTTTAAGCTTATGCTCAAAACCGCTCAGCAAATTGCGGATGATATGGGTGGTAATGTACTCGATGATGCTCGTAACCTAATGACGCCAAATCGCTTAGAAGTTTATCGCCAGCAGATTCGTGATTTTAAAAGTAAAACTTCGGCTAAGGGATAGTACTCTCTAGCTAATCGACCTTTTATTAAGGCTCCGTGTCGGGAGCCTTTTTTCATCATTCGAGAGAATAATAACGATGCAGAATGTAGAGCAACGACTACAAGAATTACGCGAGACCCTGAATTATCATGCTGTCCGTTATTACGTAGAAGACGATCCTAGTATCCCAGATGCGGAATACGACCGCTTAATGCGTGAACTGCTTAATATCGAGCAAGAACACCCGGAGCTAATTACTCCTGATTCTCCTAGTCAACGTGTTGGCGGTGCTCCATTATCGGGTTTTGAATCGGTGACTCATGATATTCCGATGCTGTCATTAGATAACGTCTTTGATGACGATGAACTTGACGCTTTCTTTCGTCGCATGGGAGAAAGAGTGCCAGCAGTCAAAGAAAGCCGAATTTGTTGTGAGCCAAAACTTGATGGGTTAGCGGTAAGCCTTCTTTACGAAAATGGAGTGTTAGTTCGCGCGGCGACTCGTGGTGATGGGGCGACGGGTGAAAATATCACCGAAAATGTCCGTACCATCAAATCAATTCCGCTCAAACTAAGTGGATCGGGTTGGCCAACTCGTATTGAAGTTCGCGGCGAAGTCTTTATGCCTAAAGCTGGCTTTAATCGTTTAAATGAAGAAGCGATTAAGCGGGGTGAAAAAACCTTTGTTAACCCTCGTAATGCTGCCGCTGGGAGTTTACGTCAACTAGACTCGCGTATTACAGCAAAGCGTCCACTGGCATTTTATGCTTATAGCGTGGGTGTCATTGAAGGGGGTGAACTCGTTGATAGTCACTATGAACGCTTTTTACAGCTGAAAGGCTGGGGGCTGCCAATGAGCCCAGAAACCAAACGAGTCAATAATGCGGAAGAGGTAAAAGCATTTTATCAAGACATTATGGTGCGTCGTCCCGATCTCCCTTATGAGATTGATGGCGTCGTTATCAAAGTGGATGATATCGATATTCAAGAGCAGCTTGGGTTTGTAGCACGAGCTCCTCGCTGGGCTATTGCTTATAAGTTCCCGGCTCAAGAAGAGATGACTCGTTTGAATGATGTGGAGTTTCAAGTGGGGCGTACGGGGGCCATTACGCCTGTTGCCAAGCTCGAACCTGTATTTGTCGGTGGAGTGACAGTCAGTAATGCAACCCTACATAATGCGGATGAGATTGCGCGTCTTGGTGTGATGATTGGTGATACAGTGATTATTCGTCGCGCAGGGGATGTTATTCCACAGGTTGTATCAGTCGTTGAAGAGCGCCGTCCGGAAGATGCAAAAGCGATTGTGTTCCCTACAGGGTGTCCAGTGTGTGGTTCTGAAGTAGAGCGGGTTGAGGGTGAAGCAGTAGCCCGTTGTACTGGCGGGTTAGTCTGTCAGGCGCAACGTAAAGAAGCTTTAAAGCATTTTGTCTCTCGTAAAGCGCTCGATGTGGATGGTTTAGGCGACAAAGTGATCGAACAATTGGTCGATAAAGAGATGGTACATACGCCAGCGGAGTTGTTTAAATTATCCGCAGGGCAACTGACCATCTTAGAACGAATGGGACCTAAATCGGCACAAAATGTCGTCGATGCATTAGAGAAAGCAAAAGCGACAACGCTACCTCGTTTTTTGTATTCATTAGGTATTCGCGAAGTGGGTGAAGCAACAGCACTTAACCTAGCCCAGCATTTTTTGACGTTAGAAGCGGTCATGGAGGCTAATGTTGAACAACTCGTTGCGGTTCCTGATGTTGGTAATATTGTGGCGAACCATGTGCAGACTTTCTTTGAGCAAGAGAATAATCAGAAGGTTATTGCACAGTTACGAGAATATGGTGTGCATTGGCCAGATATTGCTGCCAAAGACGAACAAGCAGAAGCCTCTCAACCATTGGCGGGTAAGACTGTGGTACTTACTGGGAGTTTATCGCAGATGACTCGTAGTGACGCTAAAGCAGCTCTACAATCTATGGGAGCGAAAGTCACTGGCAGTGTATCGAAGAATACGGATATCTTGTTTGCCGGTGAAGCTGCGGGTTCTAAATTGGCAAAAGCGCAAGAGTTAGGTGTAGAAGTGAAAACAGAACAAGACTTATTAGATTTGTTTAACGCTAATTCCTAAAATCTCTATATTCAACTTGTTGTTAATCAAAACCTCGCGAAATAGCGGGGTTTTTTGTTTGAGTATTTGGTAATTTTTATTAATTATCTGATCATTCGTGCTGAATAAAATCACCAATAATGGCGTTAGAGTTTTTATCATCAGCATGACTATGACTGTTATTTTTCCTTGTTTTTGATGATTTATGCTAAGCAATAATATGATTACATCATCAGTAGAATTGGTATAAATTGGGTCGAGTTTAATGAATGAAAGAGGGCGCTCAGGATGATGAATATCAGTGAAGTGGCAAAGAAAACAGGTTTAACCGCTAAATCTATCCGTCTGTATGAAGATAAAGGGTTAATTAAACCGCCATTACGTTCTGATAACGGTTATCGTACCTATCAGCAAACTCACATCGATGATTTATTGCTTATTGCACGTTGTAAGCGGGTTGGGTTCAGCTTGGATGAGTGTAAAGCAATGATTAACTTAGCTAATGATCCACAACGTCAAAGTATGGCGGTAAAAGAACGTGCGCAGCAAAAATTAGAGCAAGTCACGAAAAAATTACAAGAGTTACAGTTAGTACAGCAACAATTGCAAGAGTGGGTTAACGAGTGTCCAGGAGATGAAAATAGTGAATGCCCGATTATTGAAGATTTAAAAGGGCATTGTTGTCATTGTAACACTGAGTCGTAAATCGCCCAGTGTTACATGGATAAGTGAAATACTTAGTAAAGTAATGAATAAAGTTTGCGACGATATTGACTTGCTAATGCGTTGCCCTGACCAAGGGCATTGAGAATATCCATAAAGGTCTTTTTCATATCACCATCTTGAGTGTTAAGGTCTTTTTTCAAGAATGACCACAATAGGTCTAATGCTTCTTCATCACGTGATACTTCATGATATTGTGTCGCCAATTCACTGGCAATTGCTGCATCTCCGGGATTAGCTTGGTAGGACTGTTCTAACGCTTGTAACTCAGGGCTGTTAGACGCTTGTTGGTGAAGTTCAAGCTTGGCACATAAACTTTTGTAATACCCGTCTTGGTATTCTAGTGGAATCGCTTTTAATAAAGACTCTGCTGCGTCAAATTGTTGAGTCTCTAGGTAACAATCAGCCAGAGCCAATTTAACCTCGCCCTTTTTCTGCCAATCTTCTGCTACGTTCAGTAACAAAGGCAAGGCTTGAGCATGTTTTTGCTCTTGTATTAGGGTTAAGGCTTCTTGCACATTGCGCTCATCCTGACTTGGCAAGTGACGAGATAACATCGCTTCAATTGCTTCGAGTGGTTGAGGACCACCAAGACCATCAACAGGTTGACCTTGAATAAAAACAGCAATGGTTGGTAGTGCTTGGATACCAAACTGACCAGCGATCGCTTGTTCCTCTTGACAATTTAGCTGTGCTAATTTGAATGCACCATTATATTTCTGCACTAATTGCTGCATTTGTGGCAGCATTTGCACACTTTCCTCACTCATTGGTGCCCAGAAGTAAAACACGATTGGGCTCGCCATCGAGCTCTCTAAAACGTCACGAAAGTTGGTTTGGTTTACTTCAATAATGTGTGGTGATTGCATGGTGAATCCTTATAACTCGGCAGAATGCGGAACCTATCGATTAGATGGGGTTAAGTTAGCAGAATTCAAGGTAAAGTGAGTAATCTCTTTTAGCTGTGAGGGGAAAATATCCGGATCTTGTGATGCAATAAGATCCGGAATTCGATGGCTATGGCGCTAGAATACGATAAATAACATTACCGCGACGAAGACACCAAGCCAGTTCCATTGATTGAGAGACATAATGGCGTTTCTACTCACACAGCTAATCAAGCATAGGATTAGCATTGTGCGGTGGAAATGTGACCAATTAATGACAACTTTATCGTTTAAGAGGATTTAAGCAAAATTTTGTCGATTGTCTTTCCCGGAAGTAGACGTTTTAATATTGCAATCACTTTGGTTGGCGTGGTAATTCGATAGCGTAATTTAGGTTTTGGTGATTCTAAAGCATGAATAAGAGGGGCTAAGCATGCTTGTGCTGGTAGTGCGTATTTATTACGAGATTGAGACCGAGATAGGCGATCGATTTGGCTTTGATACTGCTCTTTATGAATACTGGACTCAATATCAATCCATTGTTTAAACGCCGCTAAAGAGTTGGCTCTAAATTGAGTTTCTATTGCCCCTGGTTCGATTATGCACACATGGATACCTGTTCCAGCAAGTTCAAGCCTTAGTGTGTCACTCCAGCCTTCAATAGCAAATTTTGAGCTGTTATAAGCGCCTCGATATTTCATGGCGGCAAAGCCCAGCACTGAGCTGTTTTGGACAATGCGGCCATAGCCAAGTTGACGAAAATGAGGAATAAGTTGTGTGGTTAAGTGATGCCAACCAAATACATTAGTGTTGAACTGTTCTCTAAGGCCTGCGGTAGAAAGATCTTCTAATGCCCCGGCTAAGCCAAAAGCGCCATTGTTGAACAGAGCGCTAAGTTTATTATCTGTGAGCTCTAAAGCCTGTTTGACTCCAGAATCAATACTTTTTTCATCGGCTAAGTCTAAATGAATACAAGTTAGGCCTTCGGCAATTAATCGTTCTACATCACTTTGCTTGCGACAAGAAGCAATCACCTTATAACCTCGTTGATGCAATGCATGAGCAGCCATATAGCCAATGCCTGTTGAACAGCCTGTAATGAGAATGGCGTGAGTCGTCATGGTGAAGATCCTATAGAAAATTAATGGTGATGATGCAGTAAGTTACTCAAAGCGGGTTCTATTCGGGAAAAATGAAATTGAAAGCCTGCATCGATCAAACGTCTCGGCTTAGCTCCTAGGCTATCAAGAAGAAGTTCGGAAGATTCCCCCATCAGTAACTTGATTAACCATTTGGGAGTAAATAATAAATGTGGTCGCCCTAACGTGTGGGCAAGTGTTTTGCTAAATTCTTTATTACTGACGGGATTAGGGGCTGTAATGTTAAATGCGCCATGAGCATATTCACATTCAAGAAGATAAACGATGGCTCTAGCCATATCGACCATATGTATCCACGGAAGTAACTGTTTGCCATTACCAATAGGGCCACCTAACCCGAGTTGATAAGGCAGCAGCATTTTTTTCATTGCACCGCCGTCCATTGAAAGCACAACCCCAGTTCGTAAAAGAATCACTCGGGTGTTGTCACTTTTCGCGTTTAAGGCGATTTTTTCCCAATTAGCACAGACATAGTGAGAGAATCGTTCGCTATGAACTTCCACACGTTCATCAAAACGACTGGCTTGATGATCACCATAGTAACCGACAGCTGAACCACTTATAAAAACGCGAGGCGGATTGCTGCTAGCTTGAATCAAGGAAACGAGCTGTTGAGTGATGGACCAGCGACTATCGCATATCCGTTTTTTTTGTTGTTTGGTCCAGAGCTTATCCGCAATAGGTTCTCCCGCCAGATTAATAACAGCATCAAAGTCATCAAGCGTTGAAAGTTCATCTAAAGAGCGGATGAAATTGAGATTGGAGTTACTAATGTGAGCCAGTTTTTGCCTAGCCTGATAAATGTTTCGCGTTAATACCACCAAATGATGGGTCATGATAAGCTTTATCAGTTCCCTACCGATGAGTCCCGTTCCACCGGTAATTAAAATTTTCATTATGCCTCCCTAAGTGAATTGAAATGGTGGTTGATGACTATTCATACTTACTGAGTAAGGTTAGCCCTGCCTATATCCTAAAAGATAGAAAAAGTGCGCGAAGCGTATAAGAAAGTTTAATTATAACAACCCTCAAGCGATTTGGGTGTGTGCTGAGTGTGAGTTCTTGATATGACCACTTATATTAAAGCTTATGATAATCATAAGCTTCTGCCAATATTTGTCTTGTCTTCGTTTACTAGGGTCTCTAGGTGACGATTTAGCACTAAATACGTACAATGCGGATAAATCACAACGAGGTAAACTATGAAATTATTTTTTGCATCTGATCTACACGGTTCTTTGCCCGCAACAGAGAAAACTATTGCTGCGTTTTTACAGTCAGGAGCTGAAACTTTGGTCTTACTTGGTGATGTGCTAAATCATGGCCCACGTAATCCGGTTCCTGAAGGGTATAATCCACCAGCTGTTGCTGAGCGATTAAATGAGTATGCCGACCGTATTATAGCCGTTCGTGGCAACTGCGACAGTGAAGTAGACCAGATGTTACTCTCTTTCCCTATGATGAGTGATTTTGCTTGGGTTCTGTTGGAGTCAGGGCAACGATTATTTCTTACTCACGGACATTTATATAACCAAAATAAACTGCCACCACTACGTGAAAATGACGTTGTTGCTCATGGACATACTCATATCCCGGTGGCGGAAAAAATAGAGTCACAATTTATTTTTAATCCCGGTTCTGTCACTTTTCCACGTAATGAGTTTGCAGCAAGCTACGGAATTTTAGATGGTACTGAACTGTCGGTGATGAGTTTTAATGGGGATGTAATTAAACAGACTCAGATAGCCTGAGCACTGATTTTGAGAGGGATGAGTGCTCCCTCTCATTACTATGCTTCTGGCGGGGTAGTTCGGTCTGCGTGGCCTAGATCTCGTTCAGGATCTATCTCGTCCCGTACCTTCTGTTTTAGTATTTTTGCTTCAGGAAATCCGCCATCTTTTTTTCTTTCCCAGATAGACTTTCCATTACAAAAAATTTCGAAATGACCGCCGGTATCGAGATGTAAAGAAACACTATCGAGTTCTTCACTGAAGGTATGCAGTAACTCTTGAGCCATCCAACTAGCTCGAAGCATCCAATTGCATTGACGGCAATAGTAAATTTCAATCTTAGCTTTCGTCATATTTGCTCCTTAGATAGATAATAGAAAGGGTAGCTGAGCTACCCTTTCTATTATCAGCAGTATATTTGCTGGATATTGGTGCCATCTTAATCAGTTACTAAACAAAAGTTGAGAACCATGATTAAGACTGGTCAGTAACAGCGTCTTGTCATTGACAATATCGATACGACGGCTTTGCTCGGCATCCATTTTAAAAAATTGCGTTATGAGTTTCAGCTGATCTTTAGAAAAATCACGGCTGTGGCTCGTAGAAACGTCTTTAAACTGTTTCGGAGTAACGAGTAGATAGTTGTCGCTCATATCCCACTCTCCCGTCTCTGAAATGTTAACGACACTATCCGGTTTTTCTGGGCTATCTTCGGCGGAATAGAGTTTCATAACAGAAACACGAATGTAGGTACCGTTCGGTAAATATTTCATGTTTGATGTAACATCGACGAGGGTTAATGGACCCACTGA
This sequence comes from Vibrio eleionomae, assembly GCF_009874545.1. NCBI lineage: Bacteria > Pseudomonadati > Pseudomonadota > Gammaproteobacteria > Vibrionales > Vibrionaceae > Vibrio > Vibrio eleionomae. The sequence continues at coordinate 80,557 of NZ_WEKT01000014.1, forward strand.
ACGGTCAGGTTCAAGCTTGGTTAAGATGCGAGATTGCCATTCACGAGACGACAGCAATTGTTCAACTTTCAAGTCACTATAAAGGTAAAGCCAAAGAGAAAATAGGACTGAAATGGACAAAATAATCGTTGCTAATTTTTTAGTCATACCCCACCACTTATCGGCAAATCTTCGTGAGATCGCTCTGGTTGGCCAAAATTCGCACGGTAAAGTTATCGTCGGAGTCTTCTGGAACATGTATGTAGTTCAGAACTAAAACGTTATCTTGCCCGGCTGTAGCGATGATTTTGGTGGCTTTTGACGAATCCGTATGTCTTTTCGTGTATGAGTCAATACACAGTTTTATAGAAGGTAGCCACTCTGATAAATCAGGTTGGTTAGTTGCTGTCGTTACTTCAATACCGTTATAAGAGGTTAAGTCGCGAAATTTAGAAGGGGTTGGTCCCATTCCGATTAAAACGACAATTGGTAATAAAATAGCGAAAACAATCATAACCTTGGTCAATAAATCGCTGCGTTTAGATTTTTTTTGATTTACTGAGGTTTGATTTTCATCATTTTGTAAACTAGTTGAACTAACCTCAATCGCAGTGTCTGGTTCTGTAACGTTTGCATCATGGTGAATCTCGACATCTTGAGAGTCTGGCAGTGACTCTTTTACTGATGTGGTTTCTTCAACGTCTACAGGCTCTGCTTTATCGTGGGTGTCTATGTCATCTAGGGGTAATTCAGTCAGCTCTTCATTGATAATATTAACATTACAGATGAGCTGATACCCGCGTTTTGGCACCGTTTTGACAAATTGAGGTGATTTGGTTGAGTCTTTTAGATTTTTTCGAAGGGTAGAAATAGCTTGAGTCAAGCTTGAATCATCCACTTCAAAACCTTGTTCCCGCCAAACAAAATCATGTAGCTCATTTCGAGTTACTACTTCATTTGGACGTTGCGACAGCATTAGTAAAATACGACTTTCATTGCTACCTAAGCGTACAATTTCATCGTCAGCTTCTTTATCAACTAATGAGTTACTCGTGGGATCAAAGGAAAATCTATCATCAAGAATAAACTTTGGACCAATGTTACTCATCGATATCTTCTTTTATAAGTATTAGATTTTTTGACTTTTTACCTTTAGGTATCTTCCATGTCAATGAGTTAAGAGAGAGTTAAGATTCTAGCATTATTTTATCTTCCTTGATAAAAACTCTGCTAAGCATAAACAAAACAAATGCAAAAAACATTGTTTTTATGCGCTTTGACCTTGAATTTACATTTACTGTCCTCATCTATTTAGCAAAGTTTGACCGAACATTTCACAGTGAGTGAAATGCAATTGTTTTGATGTAATGGAGCGGATATGAGCGAAACTGCTACAACAAATAAAGAAACACGTGGTTTTCAATCAGAAGTAAAACAATTACTTCATTTGATGATTCACTCTTTGTATTCCAACAAAGAAATTTTTCTACGTGAACTTATTTCTAACGCGTCTGATGCGGCAGATAAGCTGCGTTTTCAGGCCCTGTCAGATCCAGAATTGTATCAAGGCGATGCTGATTTAGGCGTTAAACTCTCATTTGATGCCGAGGCAAATACCATCACTGTTTCAGATAACGGTGTCGGTATGACCCGTGATGACGTGATCGAAAATCTAGGTACAATCGCGAAATCAGGTACTGCAGAATTCTTTTCTAAACTTTCTGAACAGCAAACTAAAGATTCACAGTTAATCGGTCAGTTTGGTGTTGGTTTCTACTCTGCATTCATTGTTGCTGATGCAGTAACGGTTCGTACTCGCGCTGCGGGTGTGGCAACCGAAGAGGCTGTGCAGTGGTATTCAAAAGGCGAAGGCGAGTATACCATTGAAACTGTTGATAAAGAATCCCGTGGCACGGATATTATCCTACATCTCCGTGAAGAGGGTAAAGAGTTTCTATCGGAATGGCGTTTACGTGATGTGATTTCCAAATATTCAGATCACATTAGCATTCCAGTTTATCTTCAAGTCGCAGAAAAAGATGAAGAAGGTAAAGAAACCGGTAAGACTAATTGGGAACAAGTTAACAAGGCGCAAGCGCTTTGGACTCGCAACAAATCTGACGTAACAGATGATGAGTATAAAGAGTTTTATAAACATGTTACCCATGACTTTGCTGAGCCACTTGTATGGGCACATAACCGAGTTGAAGGTAAAAATGATTACACCAGCTTGTTATACATTCCATCCAAAGCGCCTTGGGATATGTTTAACCGTGACCATAAACACGGCCTTAAGCTGTATGTTCAACGCGTGTTTATTATGGATGACGCAGCGCAGTTTATGCCGTCATACCTACGTTTCGTGCGTGGCTTGATTGATTCTAACGACTTACCATTGAACGTATCTCGCGAAATTTTACAAGATAATAAAGTGACTCACTCATTACGTAGTGCGTTAACTAAACGTGTCCTTAAGATGCTAGAAAGCTTAGCGAAAAACGATGCGGAAAAATATCAATCATTCTGGAAAGAATTTGGCCTCGTACTAAAAGAAGGCCCAGCTGAAGACATGTCTAATAAAGAGAAAGTAGCAGGTCTATTGCGCTTCTCTTCAACCAATGAAGACTCTTCAGAGCAGAATGTATCGCTTGCTGATTACGTTTCTCGTATGAAAGAGGGTCAAGATAAGATTTATTACTTGACTGCAGACAGTTACAGCGCTGCAAAAAACAGCCCACACTTGGAGCAATTCAAGTCAAAAGGGTTGGAAGTCGTACTGATGTACGATCGCATCGATGAGTGGTTGATGAACTACTTGACTGAATTTGATGGCAAACAGTTCCAATCAATCACTAAGGCTGGTCTGGATCTGAGTCAGTTTGAAGATGAGCAAGAAAAAGAGAAACACAAAGAGACAGAAGAAGAGTTTAAGTCTGTTGTTGAACGTGTGAAATCTTACTTGGGCGAGCGTGTGAAAGACGTTCGTACTACTTTCAAATTGGCATCGACGCCAGCTGTTGTTGTGACCGATGATTTTGAAATGGGTACGCAAATGGCCAAATTGTTGGAAGCAGCAGGTCAAGCTGCTCCTGATGTGAAATATATTCTTGAGATCAATCCTGAACATACCATGGTGACACGTATGGCTGATGAGCCAGACGAAGAAGCATTTGGTCGTTGGGTTGAGGTACTACTTGGGCAGGCTATGTTAGCTGAACGTGGCTCAATGGAAGATCCATCTCAGTTCTTGACGGCGGTAAACCAACTATTAATTAAATAGTCGGTTTATAAACTTATCGAGGCTCGCCCAACAGCGAGCCTTTCTTTTCTCTATAACGAGGCAGTTTGCAGTAATAACGATGTGATTGGACGTCTGTAATGAGAAAAGTTGTGATAGAATGCCCGACTTGAATGTGAATAATATCGCGTGTATTTTTACACGCCGTTTAGGGATTGATTTCCTTATACCGAAACTTTCCGTTATTACGTAACAGGCTGTGAGCTTCGGTATAACTATTAAGTTTATTAAGAGGATTTAACATGCGCATCATTCTTTTAGGTGCTCCAGGTGCTGGTAAAGGCACGCAAGCTCAATTCATCCAAGAGAAATACGGTATTCCACAAATTTCTACTGGTGATATGCTACGTGCTGCAATTAAGGCAGGTACTGAGCTTGGTAAAAAAGCAAAATCTGTTATTGATGCAGGTCAGCTTGTTTCTGACGATATCATTCTAGGCTTGATCAAAGAGCGTATCGCTCAAGATGATTGTGAAAAAGGGTTCCTACTAGACGGTTTCCCTCGCACAATCCCTCAAGCTGATGGCCTAAAAGAGCTTGGCGTTAATGTAGATTACGTTATTGAATTTGATGTTGCTGATGATGTAATTGTTGAGCGCATGGCTGGTCGTCGTGCTCACCTTGCTTCTGGTCGTACTTACCATGTAGTGTACAACCCACCTAAAGAAGAAGGTAAAGATGACGTAACAGGTGAACCTCTTGTTGTTCGTGATGACGACAAAGAAGAAACTGTACGTGCACGCCTTAACGTGTACCACACTCAAACTGCACCTCTTATCGAATACTACGGTAAAGAAGCTGCGGCAGGTAACACTAAGTACCTAAAATTTGACGGTACTAAAGCGGTTGAAGAAGTGAGTGCTGACATCGAGAAAGCTCTGTCTTAATCACCCCAAAATGTGATTAATTTGTTATAGTTAGAAGCGGCCAGTCGGTCGCTTTTTTTATGGTTTGTTGATTAGATCGCCACCCGTTAAAAAATAGAGCGTTCCTATAGTAACAATCGTTGATTTCACCTTGAGCTCTTCGCTAAGTAATGGTGAGATAGAGGTATTATGTTCTCTGTTTGTAAATAGAAGGATACCATGCAAAATAATAAAAAAGTGGGCATTTTGTTAGCTAACTTGGGAACCCCAGAGGCTCCTACAGCACCTGCAGTAAAGCGGTTTCTTGGTGAATTTCTGCATGATAAACGCGTTGTTGATTTAACTCGCTGGGTATGGTGTCCAGTTTTACATGGCATTATTTTACCGATTCGATCGCCCAAAGTAGCAAAGTTATATCAGTCTATTTGGATGGATGATGGTTCTCCTCTGCTGGTGTATTCTAAACGCCAACAAGAAAAATTAGCCAATGCATTGTCACTGCCAGTTGAGCTGGGCATGACTTACGGGGAACCTAGTTTAAATACAGGGGTACAGGCATTACTTGCTCAAGGTGTGGAACGAATCATCGTTCTTCCTTTATATCCTCAGTACTCAGCAACAACAACGGCAGCTGTGTTTGATGGTTTAGCTAAAGTATGCAAAACGATGCCAGTAGTACCTGAGCTGGTGTTTATTAATCACTATCATGATCATCCTGGTTACATTAAAGCGCTAGCGGATAAAGTTCGGAGCTCTTGGCAGCAAAATGGACAAGGCGAGAAGTTGGTCTGTTCTTATCATGGCATTCCTAAGCGCTATGCAGATAATGGTGATATTTATCCTCAGCACTGCATACAGACGACCGAGCTACTGCGCCAAGAATTAGGTCTTGAGGCTGACCAAATAATGATGACGTATCAGTCTCAGTTTGGCAAAGAAGAGTGGTTACAGCCATATACTGATAAGACATTGGCGTCTTTACCTGAGCAAGGTGTTCGACGAGTCGATATCATTTCACCTGCGTTTTCAGTAGATTGTTTAGAGACACTGGAAGAATTAAAAGTCGAGAACCGCCATATATTCGAACAAGCAGGTGGGACAGATTTTCATTATGTTGAATGTTTAAACGACAGTGACTTACATATAGAAATGATGAAAGCGTTAATTGAAGCTAACCAGTAATAAACCTCAATAGTCGCTCTGAACATTGCTTTGTTGCTAATAAAAAACCTCGTGAGATTCACGAGGTTTTTTTGTTCATGAGATGAACGGATTAGGCTTCTGCTGGTTGAGCTACAGAAGCACTCTCACCACGACTCACCTTCGTTAGTTTTGGTGCAATGATGAAAGTGATGACAGCAATTGCGGCAGTGGTGTAGCCGATTTTACCAAATACATCGCCATAGATAACAAGCGATTGGTTTGCGTCAGTAATGTTCGATGGTACAGAAGTCAAACTTGCTACCCAGCCTGCGATAACGGCTGCTGTGGCTGATGTTAAGAACCACATACCCATTGCGAAGCCCATCATACGCTGAGGGACTAATTGGGCAACCATGGCTAGGCCAAGACCTGAAACCAACAGTTCACCAATCGATTGGAATAGGTAACTTAATACCAACCAGTTTGAGCTGATGATACCTTGGCTATTAGCGAAACCTGCACCCCAAGATAGAACAAGGAATGAAAGCGCACATAACGCCATACCAATAGCAAATTTAAATGGCATAGACAGGCTATCGCCTAATTTTCCGTAAATAATCGCTAGTATCGGACTAGCAATCATAATCCAAAACGGGTTCAGTGCTTGGAACTGTTCAGGTTCGGCACTAAAGCCAAATAGATCATGGCTTACGTTATGAATAGCGAAGAAGTTCAGTGACGTCGGCATTTGGAAATAAAGAACGAAGAACACAATGCCTTGAAGCATAAGTATAAATGCGACAAACATTTTTTGGCGCTCAATACCAGTCATGCTTAATGCTTCTTTAAAGTAGAAGAATAGAATCGCCAGCCCAGCAATGACTAAAATGCCATGCGCAAGGAATAGGTTTTGTAATAAGTAGCTGCAAATGAAGCTCGCAATCACGGAGCCTACAATGACCATCAGCATTTTACTTTTGTTCACAGGCGCGAGATCGGCAGGAGAGCCCACTGATTTTAACATTTTCAAGTAAGCTAAGAAGATAACAACGGTAATTGCTAGGCCGATTGCACTCACACCAAACGCCATGCCGTAGCCTGCTTTTTCAGCAATAATTGGTGTTAGAATCATAGAGATCAATGAACCGATATTGATGGCCATGTAGTACATAGTGAACGCACCATCTAGTCGAGGGTCGTTTTCATCGTACACTTTTGCTAGCAAGCTTGATGGGTTCGCTTTGAACAAGCCATTACCGACAGTGATAAAGCCCATTGCGATAAAGATGAGGGTTGAACCACCAATATGTTGGCTTGTGGTTGATACACCTAATAGTGCGTAACCCACCATAAGAATAATCGCACCGAGTGTAATGGCTCGCTTCGTTCCAATGACTTTATCACCTAACCACCCACCGGCAGCAACAAAACCGTAGATCAGTGCCGAAAAAGCACCAAATAGCACGAATGAAGTTGATTCATCCATGCCTAAAATTTTCACTAAGTAAACCGTTAGGATGGCTTGCATCCCATAGAAACCAAAGCGTTCCCAAAATTCTATTGAAAAAATCAAATAGAACGACTTAGGTTGCTTGAAAGTGTTCAAGTCAGACATCTGGAAGTTCCTGTATAGAATCCGCTGGCGCGGAGTGTGTTATGCATCTGTTTGGATCGGACTCAAAAGAAGTGATCCTAAAAGGAGTAAGTTAATTACTACTATATTTGTCTATATTTAAAGACTTTTATTCGGATTGTACGTATACAGGTTGAAATAATTAATCGCAACCATGTAATTTTGTAGAATATAAAAC